>CAJCBN010000058.1 GCA_903960645.1 uncultured Actinomycetes bacterium
CTCGCCAACGTCGTGCCGGTGTGGCTCGCCGCGCTGATCACCGCCGTCGGCTTCCTCGTGCTCGCCGGCATCTGTGGCCTCGTCGGTAAGACGATCCTGGAGAAGGTCGGCCCGCCGATTCCGGAGACCGCCCTCGGCATCGCCAAGGGCACCCCGGCTGAGCTCGGCCTCGTGCCGCCGACGGCTGAGGACACGACGCTGCAGGGAGAGCGCTGATGCGCGAGAACAAGGCCGTCGCCGCCGCCCGTGTCGAGGCCGAGGCCGCGCAGGCCGGCTTCGTCGAGGCCGTCGGCAACCTCGGCACGTCCGCCGAGTCCGCGCGCGTGGAGGCCACCGCCTCCGCCAAGCGCATCGCCCCGATCGCGATCGCCGCCGCCGGCGCGCTCGTGCTCGTCGGTGTGATCCGCAAGCTGCGTTAGCCGGCACCGACCACGACACGCAGGCGAACGGATTCGGCGGAGCGTTGTTGCCATGGGGGTCGCTCCATCCACTCGTACCGGTTCACGAGGCGCCCCGGTGAGCACGGTCACCCGATCATGAGAGGGGGTGTCACAGCCCACCCCCTCGTTGCGGATCAGCGTGCAGAGCGGCGCGCTGCTGCGCAAAGCGCACACACGCATTCTGGTCAACGGAGCGAATCGCCGGAGACACCCTACCTTCATGTTAGAGTCGCGGCATGCGCCTCAGGCTCACCCTTTTCACACTCCTCTTCGTGCTGCTGACCGTCGGCGCTGGTCCCGCCTCGGCTGCGCCGAAGCGCGCCGTCGTGCTCGTCTCCGGAACGGCGGCCACCACCCCGTTCACGACGCCGACCTCGGCCTGCCGCACGGGCTATTCGGCTGGCAACACGTGGGCCTATCTGCGGGACTCCCTCGTGGCGCGCGGCTTCGCCGTGTACACGGCGCCCGCAAGCATGATCGGCACCCCGGTGGTCGACACGGACAGCCTCTACGACGGCCCGTTCGGTGACTGCCCGCGCCAGCTGCCAGCCCGCATGACGATCAACGCGACGGGGCCGGTTGACAGCAGTGGCTCCAACCTCGCGCGCTTCATCGACTACCTCCATAACCGCTACGGCATCACCCACGTCGATCTGGTCGGGCACTCGCTCGGCGGCCTGATCGGTCGCGCGGGCATCCGCGAGGTGAAGCTGTCGCGTGTGCCGGTGCGCATCCGCTCCTACACCACGCTCGGCTCGCCATGGGACGGGGCGATGGCAGCCGATCCGACGGTACCCGGCAAGCCGACGTCGGCGTGCGACGGCCTGGCGAATTGCGAGGTCTTCGTCAACTCACTCATTCAGATTCCCGGCATCTGGACGCTCGTCGAGTTCCTCAACCCGCGCAACGCCCCCACGTGGAACTCCGCGCAGACCGGCTTCCTTGACGGGATCCCGGTGACGATGATGGCCGGCACGTACTTCACGAAGCCCGGCGGCTCGGTGCGCAAGTGGCCGAACGACGGTGTCATCCAGCGCGCCTCGGCACTCGCCAGCGCTACGCCCAATTCCGTGCTGCCGCACCGGCGCTGCCTGCAGTTCCCGCTGACGCACAGCATGTTCGTGTCGGCCGCGATCGGCACGGCTCCCGACACGTCCCTGACCGGCAGCCCGGCCGTGGCGGCCGCGCTCGCAAGCACGATCGCCGCTGCCGGTACGGCGCTGTCGGACAAGAACCGCAGCGGCTGCCCGGCTCGTCCCTGAACCGGCGACACCATCCGCTCACCCAGTGTCGACCTGCATAACGCGACGTTGCGGGGCGCGAACCTGACGGACTCGGACGTCAGGTGACATGGTCAAAGGGCGCAGCAGACCACTCATGCGCACCATGTGACCGACGGGCCTGACCCCTGTGTGGGATCCCCGTAGGTGGCACCTCGACCAACCGGCTAGCCCCGCGTGAACGGCGCGCTCAGCAGCGCCGACCCGGCGACGACCGGCTCCGTGCCGGGCGCCTCGAAGGCCGGCCAGACCAGCGTGCCGCGCTGGCGTCCGGTCGGGCTGACGGCGAGCGAGAACCCCGCGGGAGCCGGCAGTTCGGCGAGCTTGGCGCCGTCGGCGCCGAGGATCACGACGGTGCCGCCGAGCGCGCCGGGCATGCCATTGAGGGGGACCCGACCGTTGGCGGCCTTCCCCCCCGTCGTCAGCTGCAGCACGCGCCCGCCCGTAATCGGCACGTCGACGCGCTGCACGATTTCCGTGCCCTGTGCGTCGGCTCCGATCACCACACGGCGGCCGTTGGCCGCCAGGAGCGGCGGCAGTGCGGTCGGCACGGGCAACGGCAGCGGCCGCACCTCGGCGTCACTCTGGAGGAACGTGCCATTGCGGGCCGGTGCGCGCCCACGCGCCTTGGCGCGCTGGTCCACCAGGACCAGCGACCGCAGCGTGCCCGCCTTCGCGGCGGCCCGCACGCTCGCGCTCTGACGGGCGGCGAGCACAACCTGGTAGACGACACCGATCGGCTCCGTCAGGACCGGCAGGGCGTGCGCGGCCGCACCACCGGCGATCGAGTAGTTGCGATCGCCCTCGAACCGCGACAGGACGACGGTGAGCGAGCCAACCGTCTGCGTGCCGACGGCCGCGTCCACGAGCCCACGGTGCTGGACGAGCACGCGCACGACGACGCGGCCCGCCAGCGGCGAGGCCTCACCCGGCGCCGGCGTCACCACACCGAGCCGCACCCAGCGCACCGCAGGCTCGCCGACCTTGGCCGCGGGCGGCCGAGCGGCGGTGGCAGTGACGGGTGCGAGCAGGCCGAACGCAAGCAGGATGAGGAGGATGAGGCGGCGACGCATGGACTCAGTCTGCGCGACATTTCGCCCTCGGCCGGTGGAATCCCCCGCGCGCTCAGCCTGGCATTGCCACGCCGAGCTCAGCCCGGCGGCTCCTCCGGCACGGCCGGCGGCCCATCCCCCTGTCGCCACGTACCCGTCAGACGCGCGAGCTCGATGACGCCGAGCAGCACCAGCACGGCGACCGCGGCCGACGCGCCGAAGTCCCCGCCGAAGCCGGCGATCCTCGGCTTGAAGCCGATCTGCAGCACGCCGAACAGCATCGCGGCGATTAGCAGCGGCCAGAGTCGGCCGCCGACGCGGCCGGGTGTGGTCATCCCGATGAAGCTGCCACCGAACCAGGCGACGCAGAGCGGCGTGTAGGCGAAGTGCATTACGTCGCCCACTGGGGTGCGATCGTCCAGTGCAAGCAGGACGAGGGCGAAGACCGCGGTGGGCGCGGCCGACGCCATCACCGGCGAGATGCCACGGTGGCGGAGCGCCCACGTGACGGCGGCGGCGATCGGGGCGACGGCGATCAGTGCGAAGCGGTCGGCGCGGTCGAGCTCCAGCACGGGCGCGCCTGTGCCCATCGCGCCGAACGCACGGGCCACGAGCGTGGTCAAGAACACACCGCCGAAGGCAAGCAGGCCCAGCTTGCCGCCAACCCCATCCCACGTGGCGCGCAGGATCGAGACCAGCACGCCCGCGACGAGACCGGCCAACGCCACCGCCGGCCAGTCGGCGAGCACGAGCTCCGACGTCATGCCGGCGAAGGCACCGCAGTAGAGCGGCACAGCTGCAGCCGCCAGGCGGTTGTGCAGCGTCGATGTGATGGCGGCGACAACGCCCACGAGCGCGGCGGCGACCACGGGAGCGAGGCCGAGCTCACGCACGCCGACGGCGACGGCGAGCGCCGCGACCAGCGCGAAGGCGATGTCAGCGGCTCGAGGCCGCAGGGCGCTGGGCAGATCGCGCGTGGTGACGACGAGCCCGATCGCCGCCGGGACGAGCAGCACTCCGAACAGCACCCGTGTGGACCACGACCCGGTGCGCAGGAACGCGTCCACGTAGAAGACGAGCAGCAGCGCGGCGACGCCGATCCGGACGGACAGCGACGTCGCGCGGCTGTCTTCTTCCGGAGTCGGTGCGGCAGCCATGAGCGAGGGGAATGGTACGCCTCGCGCCGTCCCCGCCGCGTACCCTGTGGCCATGCGTCACCTTCGCGGACTGACCCTGCTCGATGGCGTCCTGCTGCTCGCCGCGCTGACGGCCACGTGGCAGAAGATGTCGTGGAACGCCGCCGGACGCGTCACGCTGGTCGACCTCCTGGAGATCCTGTTCGTCGGGCTGTTCGTGCTCGACCGCCTGATCCGGCGCGACGGGCGACTGGCGACTGCATCCAGCGTCGTGCTCGGGTTCGTCTTGCTCCTGCTCGGCGTCCACCTCTGCGGCTTCCTCGGCCTCGACACGGCGCAGGCCGTCGACCAGTGGACGAAGGGCATCATCAAGTGGCTGATCTTCGCCACCTTCCTGATCTGCGCAATCACGCACGTCGCGCGCCGTGGCGAGCGCATCTGGTGGCTGCTCGCCAGCGCCTTCACCGTCGGGGTCACGGCGAGCGCCGCCTACGGCCTGCTGCAGACGGCCGTGCGCTCGACGACGGGCATCGAGCTCGACGCGCTCTTCCTGAAGCCGATCTTCCCCGGCGCCCGCGCGCTCGGCGCCAACCTCTACGGCGTCGTCTCGACCTACGACCAGTACGGCGTGACCGGCCAGTCCAGCGTCTACCGCCTGACCGGGTTCTCCGAGGACCCCAACCACCTCGGGCTGATGACCGCCGTACCACTGCTCTTCCTGACCGCGCTGATCGTCGGCGCGCGCGATGGCTTCGTGGCGCGTCACCGCTGGCTCCTGTCGGGCCTGGCCGGCATCCTGCTCGTCGCGCTGCTGCTCACGCAGTCGCGCAGCGCGCTGCTCGGCATCGGCATCGGCGTGCTGATGCTGCTCGGCTGGTACCGCAAGCGCTTCTTCAACCGCCAGGTCGTGACGGCGCTCGTGGTGCTCGGCGCCGTCGGCCTCGTCGCCGGGTCGGTCAAGACGACCCAGCTCAAGCAGATCGTCGAGTCGCGCATCCAGACGGGTGATCGCTCCTCCCAGGCACACGTCGAGTTCTACGGGCTGATCCTGCCCGTGCTGGAGGAGTCACCGCTGTTCGGCATCGGCGTCAACAACTTCGCCGTCTACTACCAGTTCCAGACGGGCCGGGCCGACTTCGGTCCGCACTCGTTCTACGTCGCCACCCTCACCGAGCTGGGGATCGTCGGCGCGATCGTCTGGGCGCTGTTCCTCTTGTGGGTGGGCAGCCGTCTGCGGGTGCTGCTGCGCGCCGGGCGCGCGCGCTCCCACCTCGACAGCGACCCCATGCTCAGCGCCGTCGCCCGCGGTCTCTCCGCGGGTTTCGTCGCCACGCTCGTCGGCAACATCTTCTACCTGACGATGATCTTCAGCGCGTTCTACGTGATCCTGCTGCTGATCCTCGCCGCGCCCGCGGCGTTCGGCGTGGAACGGGTGCTCGCGCGACGGGCGGAGCGGGCTGCCGCAGCGGTCGGATAGACGGGCAGGCGCCGCGCTACCAGCGGCGACGAACGGGATACGCATCGAATGCCGCGTCAGCCGAGATGACCACCGCATCCTCGACCATCGCCTGCGCGATGAGCAGCCGATCGAACGGGTCGCGATGATGCAACGGCAGCTCCTGCACCGCGTCCGCATGCTCCAGCGTGATCGGCAGTTCGTGCGCCCCGGCCGCGATCATGACCTCCGAGACGTTGCCCGGTACCTCGAGCTTGCCGAGCGGGACCTTGATCGAGATCTCGAGCGCGACGACTGCACTGAGCAGGATGGTGTGACGCCCTGATTCGAGGAGCCCGCGCGCCTTGCCTCCCAGCCGGGGATCATCGGCCAGCAACCAGAGCACGGCATGCGTATCGGGGATCAGCCTCACGCGATGCCGAGCTCGCCGGCGATCTCCTCGGGCAGCTCGTCGAAATCGTCTGCGATCCGCACACGACCCTTCCACACGCCTCGAACCGTCTGCAGCGTCGGCGGAGCCTGCACCACCGGTGTCAGCATCACCGCTCCACGCCCGTGACGGGTGATGATGACCTCCTCGCCGTCAAGCGCCAGCTGCACCAATCGCGAGAAGTGCGCTTTGGCCTCGTTGATGCC
>CAJCBN010000059.1 GCA_903960645.1 uncultured Actinomycetes bacterium
CCGTTCTCGTTTATCTCGTCGGCCAACTGCGCGCTGCACGCCGGCGCTGACGTCGCCTTTGCCGATATCGATCCGGTCACGTTCAACATCGATCCGGCGGCGCTCGAGGCGGCGATCACCCCGCGCACGAAGGCGATCGTTCCGGTTCACATCTTTGGGCTGCCGTGCGACATCGAGGCGATCTCGGCGATCGCGACCAAGCATGGGCTCGCGATTGTGGAGGACGGTGCCGAGGCGCTGGGCGCCGTTCGGCAGGGCAAAAAGATCGGTACCCACGGGTCGCCGACCATCTTCGCGTTTTACCCGAACAAGCAGATGACCACGGGTGAGGGCGGCATCGTCACGACCGACGATGACGACGTCTATGAGGACATCCTCAGCCTGCGCAACCAGGGCCGCGCCGACTCCGGTGCGTGGCTCGAGCATGATCGCCTTGGCTGGAACTACCGCATGGACGATCTCTCGGCTGCTGTCGGTCTCGCTCAGGTCGAGCGTCTTGACGAGATCCTCGGCAAGCGCGCGGCGGTGGCCGATCGCTACAGCGCCCTCTTGGCGGGCCTGCCCGGCGTGACGCTGCCCAGCGTGGTGGAGGGTGACGTCCGCTCGTGGTTCGTCTACACCGTGCTGCTCGAGCCCGGCGTCGATCGCAACGCGGTGATCGGCCTCTTGGCCGCCCGCGGCATCGCCTCCAAGCCGTACCTCCCGTCGATCCACCTGCAGCCCCTGTACCGCGCCCGCGGACACCGGCCCGGCGAGTTTCCGATCAGCGAGGGGATCTCCGCGCGGGCGCTGGCCCTGCCGTTCTTCGGCAATCTCACGCCGGAGCAGCAGGAGCGGGTGGTCGCGGCGTTGACCGACGTGCTGGCCGACCCGCCGGTAGTCTGAGCCCATGGCCGCGTTTGTCTCGACGCCGGTGGTCGCGTATACGACCACGTCCGCCTGGATCGCCGCGCCGGCGATCGGCAGTGGCGACTTCGCCTGGCTCGAGGTCGCCAAGAACGAGGGCGACGTGCGCGTGGTGGCGTCCTTTCGCGGCGATCGTCTGATCCTGCGCAGCGCCGGCAAGACCACCCCCATCGTGCATCAGGAGTGCGCGGAACCGCCCTGCAACACCGTGCAGGCGCCCGTCACGGGTGCCGACGGCAGCTTCGCGTACGCCGTCGCGTTCCCCGGCACCGGTGGCTTCGTGGCGAACGTGTCGGCGGCTGGTGCCTCGAACGTCGTCGCCGAGGATCGCAGCGAGCCGAGTGAGATCACCGAGCCGCACCTCGTCGCCACCAGTGCGGCGGCGGTCATGTGGGCGGAGGACAACCAGATCATCACCGCGCCGAACGTCGGCGGGACGGGGGTCGTGCTGGTGACGGCCGAGCAGGCTGGCGGCGAGATCACGTCGCTGGCGGCCGGTCCGGCCGGCGTGGCGTGGAGCGCCAAGACGGTCGCCGGCGGCACGCTGATCGGCTACCGCTCCGCCGTGGGCGCGCTGTCTGTGCGGGCCGCCGAGCCCGATCGCAAGGTGGCCACGCTGTACTCCGTCGCGCTCGCTGACGACGGCACCGTCGTGGCGATTCGCCGCACCACGGCGAAGGGGCGCCAGCAGGTGACGCTGACTGCGTGGGACCTCGCGGGCGTCGCCCGACCGCTGGTCGCCTCCGCGGCCTTCGGCAAGGGCGAGCCCTTCGAGGCAACGCGCCCGTCGGTGGCCGGCACCCGTGCTGCTGTACGGCTCCGCGGCGGCAAGGGCGGCACCCGTGACGAACTGTGGATCGCCGATCTGGCGACGGGCCGGACGGCCCGGGTGACGGCGGTCGAGCGCAGCACAGCGCGCCTGACCGATCCGTCGTTTGGCGCGGGGCGCCTGGTCTGGGCCAAGGACGAGTTGTCCTCGCGCGGTCGGCTGCTGCGGGCGCGCGTCTACTCCGCCGCCGTGCGACCCTAGAAGGGCGAGACGTACAGGGTGATCTTGGTGCCGCGCGGCACCTTGCTGCCTGGCGACGGCTCGATGCTGAAGACGCGGTCGGCGGGGTTGAGCAGGCCATCGGCGTTGATCGCTCCCGCGATGAGCCCGACCCGGGCGAGGTCCGTGCGCGCCTCCTCGACCGTGCGCCCGGCGACGTTCGGCACGATTGAGCCCTTGTAGCTGCCACTGGCCGACAGGGTCACAACCGAGCGGAGCGGCGCGGGTTCGCCGGGATCGGGACTCTGGGCGACGACGGATCCGAGCGGCAGCCCCTCTGCGTCCTGCTGGTCGTCGATGACGACGCGGAACTGGGCGGCGAGCAGGCGGGCCACGGCGCCCTCGATGGTGCTCGGCTGACTCTCGCTGGCGACCACGTCGGGCACCAGGAC
>CAJCBN010000060.1 GCA_903960645.1 uncultured Actinomycetes bacterium
CGAACCGGGCGCGGCGGGCCGAGGCTGTCCCCGAGGGGCTCCTCGAAGCGGTAGACCCGCATCCGCTCAGGGGGAGTGCTCACCTCGTGGATTCTACGGCCCGCGGTCGGCCCGGTGTCGCGTTGGGTGATCCGGCCCCGTCGGACTACGCGCTCAGGGCCAGATACTCGCGCAGCTCGGGGTTGGCCTTCGCCAGCGTGCTCAACGCACGCCCCTCCACCTGCCGGACGCGCTCGCGGGTGCAGCCCAGTTCGGAGCTCACCTGATCGAGCGTGCGGGTACCACTGCCGTCGAGGCCGTAGCGCAGCTCGACGACCTGGCGCTCCTGCTCGTGCAGCTGATCGAGCGCCTGCTGAAGCTCAGTCGAGAAGCTGCCGTCCGTGATCGCCTCGTCCGGCCGCACGGCGTGCGGATCCTCGACGAGATCGGCGATGTCGGAGTCGCCGTCGCCGACGCTGACGTCGAGCGACACCGGATCCTCGACGATGTCGAGCAGCGAGGCCACCTTCTTGAGACCGAGACCGGTCGCAGCGGCAAGCTCCTCCGGCGTGGCCGGGCGCCCCAGCTCCTGACGGAGCCGACGGTCGGCCTTGCGGACGCGCTTGAGATTGTCGACGACGTGGACGGGCAGGCGGATCGTGCGGCCCTGATCGGCGATCGCGCGGCTGATGGCCTGTTTGATCCACCAGGTGGCGTACGTCGAGAGCTTGAAGCCCTTGGTGTGATCGAACTTCTCGACCGCGCGCATGAGGCCGACGTTGCCCTCCTGAATGAGATCGAGCAGCGGCACGCCAGAGGCGGCGCTGTACGGACGCGCGATCGACATCACGAGGCGCAGGTTGCGCTCGATCAGCTCCTGCTTGGCGCGCATGTCGCCGGCATCCTTGCGACGAGCCAACGCGGCCTCCTCACCAGCCGTCAGCAGGCGGCCGTCGCCGATCTGGCGGACGTACGTGAAGAGCAGGTCGACCTCGGGCGTTTCGTCGAACGAGTCGTTGATCTTCTCGGCGGCGGCCGGCGCGTCGAACACGGCATCCGGCTCGACGACGGTGAGCGTACGGGCGGTGCGCTTGGCGCGCTTGGGCTCTGCGGAGACAGTCATGATGCTTAGAGGATTCCCCGTCCCCCGCCCCACCGCTACCCCGCGTTGGGAATCCTGCCGGAGTCCTAACGAATTGCCCATATTCGGGGCTGCAATCCGGCTTGAGCGCAACACAACGCCAACATTCACGTTGGTCGCCGTGGGTTCAGGAGACCGGCAGGAGCAGCGTCTGGCCGGCCTGGATCGTGGAGCCCTGCAGGTGGTTGAGCTCCTTGATCCCCCCCACCGTCTCGCGCGGATCGCCGCCGCTGATCGCCTCGGCGATCGACCACAGCGAGTCGCCCGGCTGGACGATGTAGGCCTGCGGTTCCTGACCACCCTGGCTCTCTGGGGCGGTACGCAGGCCGATCACGAGGACGAGGGACAGGATGGCGAGCAGGAGGCCCACCGAGCGGAGTATGCGGATGTCGAACATATGTTCGGTACGTTAGGCCGAACAGATGTTCGCGTCAAGCGCTACGCGGTAACGATTGCGTCACAGCGCGTCGACGGCCGCCAGCACCGCGTCCAACAGGCGGTCCGGGCCGTAGCGCACGACGTCGTCGGCCACCAGCCCCGTCTCCGCCTCGGCGCTCGCAATCGCCTGCCGGGCACCCGCGTCGTCGAGGTGCTTCGTGTTGAGCGCGATCGCTGCGACCGCCGCCGGGCGCACGGCGCTGGCGGACAGCTCGTACAGGGCGACGACGTCGCGCAGTGGCGGAATCGGACGCGAGGGGTAGTCGTCGTTGTGGGTCTGGCCTGCGAGATGCTGCAGCACGAGGACGTCCGGCTGCGAGCCGTGCAGGAGACCCTGCGTGACGGCGCTGTAGCCCGGGTGCAGGAGCGAGCCCTGTCCCTCGAGGAACAGCAGGTCGCCACGCTCGGCGCCCTGGTCGATCAGCGACTCGGCAGCGCCGTTGACGTAGTCGGCGATGACGTGGTCGACGGCGATCCCCCACCCCGTGATCGCGATGCCGGTCTGGCCGGTAGCGACGAAGACGCCCTTGCGACCGCGGGCGCAGGCGCCGTCGGTGAGCTCGAGCGCCGTCGACATCTTGCCGATCGCGCAGTCTGTGCCCACCGTGTGCACGACGCGGATGCCGGCTGGACGCGAGAGGTCGGCGCGCGGGATGGTGAGTCCCTTGGGCGATGTCCGCAGGTCACGCAGCTGCACGCCATGCTGCGCCGCGGCCGCCACGAGCGCCGGATCGTCATTGAGGAGCGTATGCAGGCCGGCCTCGACGTCCATGCCAAGTTCCATGGCGCGCAGCAGCTGCAGCTTCCAGGCGTCTGTCAGCTTGCCGCCGGCCGGTGCCACGCCGATCAGGGCACAGGTGGCACCGAGCGCATGGGCAGCATCGACGTCGGCGACGATCGGGACGTCGCGGCGTGCGAACGGCACCACCTCCGTGCTCGTGCGCCCCGCCTGCGTGCTGTCGACCACGCAAACGATGTCGCGGGCCCCGCCGAAGCGGAGCACGCCGTGTCCCGTCTTCGCGTCCGACTCGGCCCAGAGGCCCTCGGCCAGGATCGCCACCTGCTCGCTCATACCGTCTCCACTCCGATTCCCGGTCCGTTCGAGACCGTCACGACGCCGTCGACGAACCCGAGGCCGCGGAACGGCCCGTCGTCGATCAGCAGATGCCCGTCGAGGTCGACATGGTCGCAGAGCGACGCGATCTGCGCCCCCTGCCCGATGCCGAGCTCCGATTCGATCATGCAGCCGATCATCACGGCGAGGCCGTGGGCGCGGGCTGCCCGCGCGAGTGAGAAGCCGCCGCGGATGCCGCCCGTCTTCGACAGCTTGATGTTGACGCCGTCACCCAGCAGCGCGCACAGCGGCACGTCACGGGCCTCCTGCGCAGACTCGTCGAGGATCACGGGGAGGCGCTGATCGAGCTCGCGGTAGGCGCGGTAGGCGTCGACGTCCTCGCGATGGAAGGGCTGCTCCACGAACTCGATGCCGAGCCGCACGAGGTCGGGCGTGATCGCCCGCGCGATATCGATGTCCCAGCCCTCGTTGCCGTCGATGCGGATGGGGCCGGCAAAGCCGGCGCGGACCGCTTCGAGACGCTCGAGATCAGAGGCGCCTCCGACCTTCACCTTCAGCACCCGATAGTCCTGGGCGCGGCGCACCTTGTCGGCCGTGCCCTCGACGGTGTCGATGCCGATCGTGAACGAGGTCGGCGGGCTGGTCGGCTCGAGACCGAGCAGACGCCAGGTGGGCTGACCGAGCCGCTTGCCGATCCAGTCGTGCAGCGCACCGTCGATCGCCATACGCGTGCCGCCCATCAACCCCTCGGAGTGCAGGCGCCGCAGGATCGCCTCGAGCGCGAAGGGATCGTCGCCGAGCAGCGCGGCCCCGACACCGCCCACCTCGGCCAGCATGGCCTCGGTCGTCTCGCCGTGGTAGTCAACCGGCGCACCCTCGCCGACGCCGACGAGTCCGTCGTGCTCCAGCTCGACGATCAGCACTGGCTCGTGCGTCGAGACGCCTCGGGCGATCTCGAACGGCTCGTGCAGGGTCAGGTTCTCGATGCGGGCGCGGATCTCCATGGCGGAAATCTACGTCACGGCCGATCGGCAGGCGTCCGCTATCCTCCTCGACGCCGCCCCCGTAGCTCAGTGGATAGAGCACAGCCCTCCGAAGGCTGGGGTCAGACGTTCAAATCGTCTCGGGGGCACTGCTGCTGCTGGCGGCCCTTGTCGGCGGGCGATCGCTGGCGCTACTCAGCGGCGCGGCGTGCGCGCCAGCGGGTGCCCGAGCAGGTGCATGCTCGCCAGCCCGCGCCACGGCGCGTACGGCGCCAGCATGGCCTCGGTGTCCGCCACGGTGGCGTCACGCCCCAGCTGCGCCGAGGCCAGTCGCATCAGACCGAGGTCACCGATCAATCCGTAGTCCTCCCAGCCGTAGCCGTGCAGGCCGATCACGCCGATCGTCCACGGACCGATCTGGCTCTCCCGGGCTAGGCGCGCGGCGACGCGCTCGGGCTCGTGATCGCGCAGGCGCTCGAGGTCCACGCTGCGCAGCAGTCGCGCCAGGGCATCGGCGCGCCGCTGGGCGAGCCCGCAGGCGACGAGGCGGGCCGTTCCGAGCGCGAGCAGCTGCGCGGCGGTGGGCGACGCCACCAGCGCATCCGCCGCTGGCGGCGGCACGGCGAGGCGGATGATCCGGCGCTCGATCTGCTGCGCCTCGCGGAAGGTGATTAGCTGCCCGGCGAAGGCGCGCAGCGCCGCGTGGGCGATCGTCCCGGTGCGTAGTGCGCGCAGTCCTGGACCCCGCCGCAGGAGGGGCGCGAGCAAGGGGTCCGCCCGGGCGATCGCGATGAACCCGTCGATCGGCGCGTCACACCCCAACCGGTGGCGCAACTCCGGCTCCGCCGCCGCGGCGTCCGCGGCCTGCAGGCGAACCCGGAGTCGCCCGTCGGGCGACTGGCGAACGTGGGCCTGCGCACCGTCGCGCAGGCCGAACACCACCGTCGCCCCGTCGAGCCGTTGCGTGATCCCGTCACCGCCGCGGGCCGAGCGCACGAGGTCGTAGGGCGCGGTCGGCTCGATCTCCAGCTCGGACACACGGCGACGCTATCACCCGTCAGGGCTCGGGAGCGCCGGCGCGGCGAGCGGAAGCGCCGGGGCAGCGGCCGGAACGACCGCCGGGGCGGCGACCGGCACCGTTGGCACCGGCACCGGCTCGACGACTGGCGTCGCAGACTCCGCGACGACGACGTCGGTTACCACGACCGTGACCATCCGCTCTGTGGTGACCGTGACGACGGCGGGCTCCGCGCGCACCGTCGTGGCGAGCGGTGGTACCACCGGGGGCACCACCGCGGGATAGTCGCCGGCTACGAGTAATGCGCCCTCGGCGGTGGCGGCCGGAGCCTGCACCCCCGTGCCCGCGGAGCCTGCGGGCAGTACGAGGACGAGCGTCGCCGCGAGGGCCGCAGCGACCATCGCGAGCGGGATCAGCATGCGCCGGCGGCGCGGCAGCCGCCGCCGAGCAGCCGCCCGGCGGGCCGGCGGCGGCGGCGGAGCATCGTTCTCGTCGACGTACTCGAGCACCGGTTCGGGCAACGGCAGGAGGTCGGCAACGCGGCTGCCGGCGGCCCGTGGTGACAGCTCGCCGCCCAGCCAGACGACGCCGTCGAGCACGAGGAGGTCGTCCGCTCTAGCGACGAGCATGCCGCGCGTCACGTCTCCGACATCGAGCCCGGTGCGCGCCAGCGCCTCGCCGATCAGCGCGGCCTGGTGGCGCGCATCGGGCGGCAACCGCAGCCCGGTCGCCGGGCTGCCGTCGAGCACGGCCCAGTGCCCGCCCTCGCCGTCGTCCACGATCTCGCGCAGGCGGGGCAGGCGAGCCGCCTCCTGTGCCGCACGCCAGGCATCCTCCCACTGGTCGACGCGCTCGGCGTCGCCCGGCACGGCCACGACGCGGCAGGCGGCGGCCCGGCGTTCGCCCTCGAGGTCGACGGCGTCGATCAGGCCCGTGCGACGCAGCGCACCGGCGACGCGATAGCGATCGCCGATGACGATGCCGCGGGCTCCCGGTTCGATATCCATGCGCGCAGCCTCGCGCAGCCGGGCACACGGGCGACGCGCAGCGACGGACGGCACTGCGCCGCTCGCGCGCGTCTTGCGCCCCGAATCAGGCCGTGGGCCAGGCGATCGGCGCGAGGGTCGCGACGATCCGGTCCTGGCGCGCCAGCATCTCGCCGCCGTCGGTCTCGTGGTCGTGCCCGAGTAGATGCAGCGTGCCGTGCGCCAGCAGGTCAACCAGCTCGTCACCGACCGCCACGTCGTTATCGGCCGCCTGCTGAACGAGCACCGGCACGCAGATGACGATGTCGCCGAGCAGGCGCGTGACGCCCTCGAGTCCCTCGTCCTCGTCGATCGGGAACGACAGCACGTCGGTGGGCTCGTCCTTGCCGCGATGCTCGCGGTTGAGCTCCTGCATCTCGAAGGCGTCGACGAGGACGACGCCGACCTCAACCTCCCCCACGCCCTCTGCCGTCAGGACGGCGTTGACGACCGTGGCCACGTCGGCCTCGGTCACGCCACACTCGGCGCGATCGTCGAATTCCAGGTTCATTGAATCGTGTCCTCGTCGGAGATGCGGTAGGCCTCGACAATGCGCTGCACCAGTTTGTGGCGCACGACGTCGTCGCGGTCGAAGTGGATGATGCCGATGTCGGGCACGCCCTGCAGGATGCGCGCGGCCTCGACGAGGCCGGACAGCGAGTCACGCGGCAGGTCGACCTGCGTCGGATCGCCGGTGACCACGACTTTGGAGCCCATGCCGAGGCGCGTCAGGAACATCCGCATCTGCTCCTTCGTGGTGTTCTGCGCCTCGTCGAGGATGATGAACGCGTCGTTGAGCGTGCGCCCGCGCATGAAGGCGAGCGGCGCCACCTCGACGACGCCACGCTCCAGATGGGCCGTGACACGCTCGCCGTCCATCATGTCGTAGAGCGCATCGAAGAGCGGGCGCAGGTACGGGTCGACCTTGGCCATCAGGTCGCCAGGTAGGAAGCCAAGCCGCTCCCCCGCCTCCACGGCAGGTCGCGTCAGGATGATGCGCGACACCTGCCGCGCATCGAGCGCGGCGACGGCAAGCGCCATCGCCAGGTAGGTCTTGCCCGTGCCGGCGGGGCCCACGCCGAACGTCATCGTGTGCGAGCGGATCGTGTCGACGTAGAGCTTCTGGTTGACGGTCCGCGGCTTGATCGTCGTGGTGCGGTGCCGCCAGACCACGTCACCCAGCACATCCTTGGCGTGGCCGTTGGCCGCGAGTACGCCCGTGACGGCCTCAACGGTCTGAAGGTCGAGCGGCGTCCCGCCTTCGACCAGCTCGCTCAGCTCGGCGAGCAGGGTCTGTGCCCGCGCGATCTGGGCCTCTTCACCCTCGAGCATCACCTCGTCGCCACGCAGGTAGACCTTGCAGTCCGCGGACTGCGCAACCGCCTTGAGGACCTCATCGCCGCGCGACGAGAGCTCGCGCGCGAACGTGTCCGAGACGGTGAAGCTCGTCCGGGTCAAACGGCGCTCCGCGCCATCAAGCTCCGAGCGCCTCGCGCACAGCAGCCGAGACAGCCTTGCCGTCGGCGCGGCCGGCGGTCTTCGGCTGCAGGATCTTCATGACGCTGCCGAGGTCCTTCGGCTCCGTGGCGCCGGCCTCACTGATCGCCGCGCTGATCAGCTCAGCGATCTCCGCGGGCGTCAGCTGCGCCGGCAGGTAGCGGTCGATCATCGCGAGCTCGGCCTCCTCCTTGAGGGCGGCCTCCTCACGCCCGCCTTCGCGGAAGCTCTCAGCGGCCTCGACGCGCCTCTTGCGCTCGCGCGTCATCACCTGGACGGCGCCGGCATCGTCGAGCGTGCCACCGTTCGCCTTCTCGGCGTCCTTGAGGGCGGCCAGCAGCATGGTCAGCGCACC
>CAJCBN010000061.1 GCA_903960645.1 uncultured Actinomycetes bacterium
AGCTCGCCGGTCTCGAAGCGCTCCAGCGAGAACGGCCGGTTGAGCTCGTGCGGCTCGCCCGTCGCGATCGTGTGCGCCATGACGTAGCCGGAGCCCGGCGTGGCCTTGAAGCCGCCGGTACCCCAGCCGCAGTTGACGTAGAGGTTCTCGACGGGGGTGAGGCCGACGATCGGCGAGGCGTCGGGGCAGACGTCGACGATGCCGCCCCAGGTGCGCAGGACGCGGGCGCGGGAGAACTGCGGGAACAGCTCCATGCCCGCGCTCATCTGCTCTTCGATGACGTGCAGGCCGCCACGCTGGGCGTAGGAGTTGAAGGCGTCGATGCCGGCGCCCATCACGAGCTCGCCCTTGTGTGCCTGCGAGACGTAGACGTGGACGGCGTTGCTCATCACGACGCAGTTGAGGACCTGCTCGTAGACCTCGGACACGAGGGCCTGCAGCGGGTGCGACTGGATCGGCACCTCGAAGCCGGCCATCGCAGTCAGCAGGCTGGTGCGCCCGGCCGCCACGAGGCCGACCTTGCCAGCCGCGATCGGGCCCTTGCTGGTCTGGAGCCCGGCGACGCGCCCGTCGACGACGTCGATGCCGGTCACCTCGCAGCCCTGGATCAGGTCGACGCCGAGGGCATCGCAGGCGCGGCCGAGGGCGAAGATGACGGCGTCGTGGCGGGCGATGCCACCGCGGCGCTGGAGGGTGGCGCCCATCACCGGGTAGCGCGCCTCCGGCGAGATGTCGATGATCGGGCAGAACTCCTTGACCGCATCGGCGTCGAGCCACTCGGCGTCGACGCCGTTGAGGCGGTTCGCGTTGACGCGGCGGACGCTCTCGCGCACGTCACCGAGGTTGTGCGCGAGGTTGAGCACGCCGCGCTGCGAGAACAGGATCTCGTAGTCGAGCTCGTCGGTCCAGCCCTCCCACAGCTGCAGGGCATGCTCGTACATCGCGGCAGACTCGTCCCACAGGTAGTTCGAGCGGATGATCGTCGTGTTGCGGACGCCGTTGCCGTTGCCGAGCCAGCCGCGCTCGACGACGGCGATGTTCGTCATGCCGTGGTTCTTGGCCAGGTAGTAGGCGGTCGCGAGGCCGTGCAGGCCGCCGCCGACGATGACGGCCTCGTACGACCGCTTCGGCTCCGGCGCGCGCCACAGGAAGGGCGCGTTGTGCAGGGCGTGCTCGTTCGGGTCAAGATCCATCGGGCGCCTCCGGCGTGAACAGCAGACTGACATTTCAGAGTCTAGTCGGTGCAGCAGCCGACTGTCAAAGGGCAAACCTCATTCCCGCTCCTCGGACGCGAGCCCCGTGAGATACTCCCGCCATGCGCACCTGCCGAGCCGCCCTCCTGCACGAGTTCAACGCCCCGCTGGTGATCCACGACGACCTCGTCGTCGATGACCCCAAGCACGGCGAGGTGCTTGTCAAGCTCGGCGCCAGCGGCGTCTGCCGCTCCGATCTCCACACCATCGAGTGGGCGGATCGGGTGCCCGTCCCCTCGATGCTGGGCCACGAGGGCGCCGGGATCGTCGAGGCCGTCGGGCCCGGTGTGACCACGCTCCAGGTTGGCGACAAGGTCGTGCTGGCGTGGGTCGCGCCCTGTGGCAGCTGCCGCATGTGCGAGCGGGAGCGCCCCGCGCTCTGCACCGAGCAGGGCAGTTTCGAGGCCGGCTTCCTGCTCGACGGCACCAGCCGGTACTCGCTGCACGGCGAGACCGTCCACCACTACTCCAGCTCGACGTTCTCCGAGTACACCGTCGTGCCCGAGGTTGCCGCGATCAAGGTCGAGACGGAGCTGCCGTGGGAGTACCTCGCGCTCGTCGGCTGCGCCGTTACCACCGGTGTCGGTGCCGTGCTCAACACGGCCAAGGTCAGCAAGGGCGACAGCGTGGCCGTGGTCGGCTGTGGTGGCGTGGGCCTCAGCGCGGTCCAGGGTGCGCGCATCGCGGGTGCCGCGCGGATCATCGCCGTCGACACCAACGCGTCCAAGCTCGCGCTCGCCCTCCAGCTCGGCGCGACCGACGTCGTCAACGCCTCCGAGGTCGATGCGGTCGCGGCCGTCCGTGAGCTGACCGGTGGCGTCGACCACGCCTTCGAGGCCCTCGGCTTCCTGCCGACCATCGACCAGGCGATCGCGATGACG
>CAJCBN010000062.1 GCA_903960645.1 uncultured Actinomycetes bacterium
GCACCACGCCCGTTCGAGGCGAATCCGGGGATCATCGCGTTCCGCGCAAAGCGCCCTGTCGATGCGGTCGAGGTGCGCGTGGACGGCAAGCGCTATCGCCTCGTCACGCTCGCCAAGCCAACGCGCCGCGCCACGATCGGCCCGCTCGGCCTGCCCTCCCGCGACCTCAAGCTGACGGTCGTCGGCTGGTCGCAGGGCAAGGTGGTCGGCCGGAGCACCGCCACCAACGTGCTCGGACTCCCCCGCTCGGCCTTCGTCTCGCGCCCGATCACGCAGACGCCAGCGTTGGCGCAGCGCCGGCTGGCGCGCCTGCCGCGCCCGCCCGGCTCGGCCGCCGCTTGGGTGATCAACATGGCGACGGGCCGCGGCGCGTCGTGGAACGCCGGT
This sequence comes from uncultured Actinomycetes bacterium, assembly GCA_903960645.1. Lineage (GTDB taxonomy): Bacteria > Actinomycetota > Thermoleophilia > Gaiellales > F1-60-MAGs149 > F1-60-MAGs149. The sequence continues at coordinate 388 of CAJCBN010000062.1, forward strand.
GCGAAGTTCTCCGGGGCAAGCACGGTGAAGCTGCCGATCATGCTCACGTACCTGATCGGCCTCAAGCGCGACCCCGTCGGCGCGCGCGAGTGGGGCACGCTGCAGGCGATGATCCGCGGCTCGTCGAACGACGCGGCCAACACGATGCTCGAGGCGATCGGCGGCAGCACCGCGGCGGGCGGCGCGAAGTCGACGGCCGTGGCACACCGCCTGGGCGCATTCCGCACGGAGGTCGCGGCGGGCTACCTGCCGGGGCAGGATCGGCGCGGGCCGAATCCCCCCGTTCGCATCAACGACCAGCCGACGATCACGTGCTGCAAGGAGGTCACCGCGCACGATCTTGGTGTGATGATGCAGGCCCTCGTGCAGGCGGCCGGCAACAAGGGTCGCGCGCATCGCCTCGGTCTGACCGCGCGTGACGCCCGGGTTGCGCTGTGGCTGCTCGCACACACCAGCTATCCGGGGCTGTTCGATCCGTGGACGCCGTTCGTGACGGCGCACAAGATCGGCTACGTCGATGTCGTCTGGCACGACGTGGCGGCGGTCTTCCAGCCGGACGGCACGCTCATCACCGTGGCGCTGACGGAGAACGCGGGCGGGGCCAGCGAGTCGGCGGCGAGCGCGTATGGGCGCGGCGTGCTGACGATCGGGCAGCGCGACCTGAACGGCCCGACCGAGACGCTGCTCGGCCCGTAGATAGGATGCGCAGGTGAGTGCCGCCACCGCTGAGGGCTTGACCACGGCCCAGGTCGAAGAGCGACGCCGTGCGCTCGGTGAACCGGAGCACGACCGCACCAGCATTCCGCTGCGCGCGATCATCCGCCGCAACGTCTTCACGCTGATCAACCTGATCACGCTCGGCTTCCTCGTGCTGATCCTGATCGCGGGCGCCTGGAAGGATGCGTTGTTCGCGGGCGTGATCGTGATCAACACCCTGATCGGCATCGTCCAGGAGGTGCGCGCGAAGAAGACGCTCGATCGCCTCGCGCTCCTGATCGCGCCGCGCGCGACGGTGCGGCGCGACGGCACGACGAGCGAGATCCTTGCCGACGAGGTCGTGCCCGACGACATCGTGCAACTCCAGCCGGGCGACCAGATCGTCGCCGACGGCGAGATCGTGGCGGCGCGCGGGCTGGCGATCGACGAGTCGATTCTGACCGGCGAGTCTGATCACGTCACGCGGCGGCCGGGTGACACCGTCTACTCCGGCTCGTACTGCACGGCCGGCGCGGGCGTCTACCGGGTGACCGCGGTCGGCAGCGAGGCGTACGCCAACCGCCTCACCAGCGCGGCGAAGCAGGTCAAGGACCAGCGCTCGCCGCTGCAGCTCGACATTGATCGCCTGCTGCGCGCGCTGCTCCTGTCGATGATCCCGCTGTCGGCGGCGCTGCTGATCGCCTTCCGCATCCACGGCACGGAGTTTCAACAGGCGGCCGAGACGGCGACGGCGGGCCTGATCTCCGTCGTCCCGGAGGGCCTGATCCTGCTGACGAGCATCACGTTCGCGCTCGGCGCGGTCAAGATGGGTCGGGCGGGAGCGCTCGTGCAACGCCTCAACGCGGTTGAGTCGCTCGCCGGCGTCGACACGATCTGCGTCGACAAGACGGGCACGCTGACGGACGGCACGCTACGCCTCGATCGCGTGGTGGCGGCGCCGGAGTCCACGGAGGAGGACGTGCGCCGCCTCGTGGGGCGGCTGGCTGCCTCGGCGGAGATCCGCTCGGGGTCGTCTGACGCGATCGCCGCCGAGATCCCGCTGGCGGCCGAGCCGGTGCTGGCTGAGCTCCCGTTCTCGTCGCGTTGGAAGTGGTCGGGCGTGCAGCTGGCGGACACGACGATCGTGCTGGGAGCACCCGAGATCCTCGGAGCCGGCGCGCTCGCGCAGGCCGTCACGGAGTTTCAGGAGCAGCGCGGCCGCGTCCTCGTCGTGGGCACCGCGAGCGGCCTGCCTCCGCTTCCGGAGGACGACGACGAGCCGCTGCCCCTCCCGTTCGCGTTCAAGCCGGTCGGCCTGATCGTCCTCGAGGAGCAGATGCGGACAGATGCCGCTGAGGTCGTCGGCTTCTTCCGCGCCCAGGGCGTCGACCTGAAGGTCATCTCGGGCGACGCGCCACGTACCGTCGAGGCGGTCGCCGCGGCCGCGGGCTTCGGCGACACGACGGCGATCAGCGGCGCCGATCTCCCGCTCGGCGATCTGGAGGCGATGGGTGACGTCGCCGTCGCGCACAGCGTGTTCGGACGCATCACGCCGGAGCAGAAGCGCGAGCTGGTCGATGCGCTGCGCCGCCGCGGCCGTTACGTCGCGATGATCGGCGACGGTGTCAACGACGTGCCCGCGATGAAGGCGGCGCGGATGTCGATCGCGCTCGGCTCGGGCTCGCAGATCGCGAAGGGCATCAGCGACATGGTGCTGCTGAACGGCTCGTTCTCGTCGCTGCCGCAAGGCGTCGCCGAGGGCCGGCGGATCCTCTCGAACATTCGTCGTGTGGCGAAGCTGTTCGTCGTCAAGAGCTCGTTCGCCGCGGTGCTGATCCTGACGATCGGTGTCGCCGGCGAGGCGTACCCCCTGCTCCCGCGCCATCTCTCGCTCGCGGGCGCATTCACGGTCGGCATCCCCGCCTTCCTGCTGGCGGTCGCGCCGAGCGTCGGCCTGCCGCCAACGGTGCCGTTCCTGCGCGACCTCCTGCGTTTCAGCGTGCCCGCTGGCATCGTCAGCGCGATCGGCGTGCTCGCCGCGTACGGCATCACGCGCAGCATCCCGGGGCACGACCTCGAGGATGCGCGCTCCGCCGCACTGCTGGTGCTGATCTTCATCGGCTACTACCTGATCCTCCTGCTCGAGGACGACGCCATCGAGCAGTCGCACGTGCGCGCGTGGGGCGTCGGCGTGCTGATGGCGTGCCTGATCATCGGGATCCTCGGCGCGTACTACATCCCGTTCGTCGCCGACTTCTTCCTGATCTCGCCGCCGGACTTCACCGAATGGCTGGTGATCCTCGGCTCGGTCGGCATCGCCATCGGCATCCTCGGCGCCCTCGGCTTCCGCGCGCCGTTGTTCCTGCGCGGCCTGTTCCGGCGTACCCCACCCGTGAAGTGATCAGAGGGGTCTGGCCCCTTTGTTTGAGCAAAGGGGCCAGACCCCATTGTGTGAGCAAAGGGGCCAGACCCCTCTGATCACTAGTCGGCGCTGACAGGCTCGGGCACGTTCTCGCCGGAGGCTTCGCCCCCGTTGCCCTTGCCGCGTCCGCGGCCACCGCGACGGCGACGGCGCTTGCGTGGCTCATCACCCTCGGCGCGCGGCTCGGACGAGCCCTGCTCGGAACTCTCGGCCACGGCCTCCGGGTTGTCGACGATCGCCTCTTCGGCGTCGCCCGACTCCTCGGCCGCCTCGATCTCCTCGGCGAGCGCGATCTCCTCGGGCGAGAGCTTCGGCAGCGGCGTGTCGATACCCCAGCGCTGGATCTCGCGCTTGAGGAGCTTCTCGATGGCCTCGAGCTTCGGCTTCTCCTTGTTCGAGACGAAGGAGATGGCGAAGCCCTCGCGGCCGACGCGGCCGGTGCGGCCGATGCGGTGCACGTAGACCTCGGGCTCGTCGGGCAGGTCGTAGTTCACGACGTGCGTGACGTGGCTCACGTCGAGGCCGCGCGAGGCGACGTCGGTGGCGACGAGGATCGGAATGCGCTTGCCGCGGAACGCGATCATCACGGAGTCGCGGGCGCCCTGGCCCATGTCGCCGTGCAGCGCGCGGACCTTGTGGCCGCGGCGCTTGAGATCGTCGGCGAGCTTCTGCGTGCCGATCTTGGTGCGCGCGAAGATGATCGTGGTGGGCGGCTTCATCTCGTCGATGAAGCGCTCCAGCAGCTCGAGCTTGTCGCGGCCTTCGGCGTACGCGATGCGCTGCGTGACCGTATCGACCGTGATCTCCTTGGAGGCGATCTTGACGTACTCGGGGCTATGCAGCTCCTCCTCCGCCAGCTTCTTGATCGGATCGGGCATCGTGGCGCTGAACAGCGCGGTCTGCTTGCCCCACGGCGTGCGCTTCATGATGTCGCGGACGTCGTCGATGAAGCCCATCGAGAGCATCTCATCGGCCTCGTCGAGGACGACCATGCGGCAGTCGGCGAGGATCATCTTGCCGCGGCGCAGGAGGTCGAGCACGCGACCGGGGGTGCCGACGACGATCTGGCCGCCGCGGTTGAGCGCGGTGATCTGCTCGACGATCGGCGCACCGCCGTAGACGGGCACGACGCTGACGCCCTCGAGGTACTTGGAGAAGGAACGCGAGGCCTCGGCGACCTGCAGCGCGAGCTCGCGCGTCGGGCACAGCACGAGGGCCTGGAGGTCCTTCGATTCGGGGTCGATCCGGTCGAGGATCGGCAGCATGAACGCCGCCGTCTTGCCGGATCCGGTCTGGGCCTGGCCGACCATGTCCTTATCGCGCAGCAGCGCGTCCATGGTTCCCTGCTGAATCGGCGTGGGCTCCTCGTAACCGAGGTCGTTCAACGCGCGCAGGATCTCAGGCTGGAGATCGAAGTCTTCAAAACGCAAGATGTGTCCTTTTCGAGTGTGACGCGCGGCACTCGGCAGCACGTCCCGCAATGGGCCCTGGATGGGCTCCTGATGTGACTAACGATACGTGACGCACCCGCATTCCCCTGCCGATGGGGTTCCGCCGCACCGAGACGCGGGGACTGAGAACCCAGCCTCATCGATTCAGCGAGGGGGTTATTGCAGTAGGTCGAACAACGCGTCGTAGACGCCGGGGCAGGCTGCAACGGCCTGCCCCACTCCGAGCGGTCCGGGTTGGCACGACCAGAACCCGCCGGCCTCGGTGACGAGCAGCGAGCCCGCTGACCAGTCCCACGCGTTGAGACCGCTCTCCCAGTAGCCGTCGAGCCGCCCGCAGGCGACCCACGCAAGGTCGATCGCGGCGGCCCCGCCACGGCGGATGTCGCGGATCCGGGGAATCACGTCGGCGACCCGTGCGGCCTGCAGGGCGCGGCGCTCTGCGTCGTAGCCGAAGCCCGTGGCGATCAGCGCTTGGCTGAGGTCGTGCGTGCCGCGCACGTGCACGCGATCGCCGTTGAGCGTGGTGCCCCGGCCGCGCGCCGCGGCGAACAGCTCGTCGCGGCTCGGGTCGTAGATGGCACCGGCGAGCGGGCCGTGCTCATCCTCGACGGACACGCTGACGGCCCACTGCGGGTAGCCGAAGACGAAGTTGGTGGTGCCGTCGAGCGGGTCGACGACCCAGCGCAGGCCGGAGGTGCCTTCGCGCCCCGCGCCCTCTTCACCGAGCAGGGCATCGTGGGGCCGCGCCGCGGTGAGGATCTGCACGAGCAGCTCCTCAGCCTCGCGGTCGGCGTCGGAGACCATGTCGGTCGCGGTCGACTTGGTGTCGAGCCCACGCAGACCGCGCACGTTGTGGTGCTGCAGGAGCGCGCCGGTCTCGCGCGCGGCACGGACGGCGAGCTCACGTAGTTCGGACGGGTCGGGCGCGGCGTGCATGCCCTCAGGCTACCGTCGCGATCAGTCGCGGACGCGTGCGATGGCGTACTCGCGCTGGACGATCTTGGTGCCGTCGCGCAGCTCAACGGCGTTGCCGGGCAAGAGCAGCACGAGATCGCCGGCGACGACGTCCGCCACCTCAGACCCGACGCCGAGCACGACGACGCGCTCGAGGCGGTTCATCTGCACCGTGGCGGGCAGGAGCAGACGCCCCGTGCCCTCATCCTCGACGGACGGGCGCACGTGCAGCCAGTCGTCGAGCGGGTCGATGTTGATCGGCGGGATCGACAGCGGCAGCGAGTCGGTCGACCTGTCCTGCTTCTTGTCCATGCCCATAGGTTCGCAGGTTGCGCCCACCACGGTCGAATCCCACCGTCCGGCAGCGAGGGGCAACCACCGCGTGCGGAGGGGAAAGAGCGGGCCCGGCACGACTCGAACGTGCGACTCCCAGGTTCGAAGCCTGGTGCTCTATCCGCTGAGCTACGGGCCCTTCATCCCGCAGGGTAGCGAGATGCGGGGGCGGAGCGACCCGTCGTCGCTCCGCCCGCCCGCACATTGCTCAGCCCGTGACGGGCTCGGCACCACCATCGTTGATGGCACTACCGGCCCGGACGCGCATGCTCGTCGTCACGGAGCTGTCGCCCATCGTGGCGACGATCCGGTACCTGCCGGCACGCAGGGCCTTCGTCGGCACGGTCACCGCGTTGGGACCGGCGACGAACTTCGTGCCGACACCCGCGATACGCGAAAGGCGCTTGCACTTGGCATCGATGCAGCGGTACACGACGACCTTGCCAGTGCCAGGCCCGTTGGCCGTCACCGTGGCGCGCACCGAGCGAGCGCCCGGACCGGCCAGGACCTTCTTGGCCGGCTTGATCTTGGTGACCTTGTAGACCTCCGGATTCGCCGCGACGTTGAACTCGGCCCGCACGGTGCGCGCGCGCGTCATCGTCACAGCGCACGTGAGGGCGCGATCGTCGCAGGCGCCGGTCCAGCCGACGAACACCGAGCCATTGGCGGCGTCGGCGGTGAGCGTCACCTTGGTGCCGCTCTCGACGTTGGACTCGCAGTCCTTGCCGCAGTTGATACCTGCGGGCTTCGATATGACCTTCCCGTTTCCGCTGCCGAATGTCTCGACCGTCAGGCCATGCGTACCGGCCGGCTGACCGGTGCCGCTGACGTTCGCGGTCGCGGCCTCGGCCTTGCCGCTGGCCGTGGTGTACGCCACCTCGACCTCGGCGGCCGTATCCCCCACGGCGGTCGGGGCGAACACGACGACCACGGTGCACGATCCTGCAGCGGGGATCGATGCGCCCGCCGTGCAGGTGCCACCCGTGATCCGGAACTGGCCGGCACCGGCGCCCGCCACGGAGATCACTCCGAGCGTGATGGCGCTGCCGCCGTTGTTCGAGAATGTGAGGGTGGCCGGCTCACTGGTCGCACCCGGTGTTACCTCACCGAACGTCTCGGAGCCCGGCGAAAGGTCGGCGCTCTCCGGGAGCTCGCCGTCGGGCGAGAACAGCTGCTTGACGCTGCGCGTGATCGTCTCGCCCGGCTCCAGCGTCAGCTCCCACTGAATCGCTGCGCCGTTGTCGACTCTCTCATCGCACAGACAGGTGTTGGGCAGCTCTTGACCACTGCCGATCATCATCCAGACGAATTCGTAACCGCTCTGAAAGTAGCGGGCATTCTCACCGCGGAACGGAATCAGACCCTCGACGAGCCCGCCCCCGGCGTTGTTCGGGCTTGCGGAGCAGCCGGTGCTGCCGGGCACGACGAGATTCTCGAACCCGTAGCCCATGTCGCTGCCACCGAGATAGCAGTCCCACGCCCGCGACAGACGGAGCGTCTTGGCGGTATCACTGTCGTTCGTCACCGAGATGATCGACGTGAAGTACTCGTTGCCGACGACGTAGTCGTCCTCCTGGGTGACCGTGATGTGATCGCCCGCCTGCACGCGCGTGAGCACCCGATACGGATCAGCCCACGAGCCGTCGCCGTAGACGGCGCTCTGCGACAGCTCTTCGAATGGCACGGCGATCGAGCCCGCAGCGGTCTCATAGTGCTGCCTGAAGTTCGCGCCGTAGACGGTGCCGTCAACCGCGACGAACGTGCCGCAGTCGCTCGGCCGGCCCCTTGGGGAGTAGATCTGCCCGCCCGTATCCCGGTCGATCTGGCAGGAGAGCTCCTTCCCCACGTAGATGTTCGTAAGAGGCCCGGCCGAGGCGATGTCCTTGTACTCGGTAGCGGCGTTCGCCACACCGGCGATCGCGAGCAATGCGAGACAGGTCGCGATCGTCGCGACGGCGCGCCGGAGGCGCTGGTGGTTGACGACTGTCACAGGTTTCCCTCCCCGGGAATGAGCGTGTGGCGCCGACGGTAGCACAAATAAAGTGGAGCAAATAGTAATGTCTCCACGCTCCCCTGATCCACGCTCGCAGTCGATCATCGGCGACGGCGGCCGAGCCGACGCGGCGGGGCGCCCGCAGGCGCCCCGCCGATCGATCATCAGTCGATGTTCTCGCAGCCCAGTGCTGCGACGCCCGAATCGACCAGGTTTGCCCACGCGACGCCCATCACAAGCGACGTGGCGGTGCACTGGTTGGGGTCCATGCTGGAACCCGCGGTCAGCAGGTAGAAGTGATTACCCGTGCCGTACAGGATGCC
>CAJCBN010000063.1 GCA_903960645.1 uncultured Actinomycetes bacterium
CCGAGACCTGGCCCGCCGACCGCGTGCGGCCCGCCGACGAGACGCCGGCCGGACATCGCTTTGAGACGGGCACCCAGTCGCACGAGGCGATGGCGGGGATGACCGCCGCCGTGGACTATCTGGCCGCGCTCGGCGAGGGCAGTGACCGCCGCAGCCGTCTGGACAGCGCGTACACCCGCATCCGCGAGCACGAGGATGCGTTGGCCCTGCGCTTCCGCGCGGGCATCGAGGGCATGGGACACCTGCACCTGCTCGGCATCACCGATCCCGACCGCTTCGACGAGCGGGTCGCCACCTTCAGCTTCACGATCGAGGGCGCCCACCCGGCCGAGGTGGCACAGCGCCTTGCCCAGCGCGGCCTCGCCGTCTGGGACGGCAACTTCTACGCCCTCTCGGCCAGCATCGCCCACGGCCTCGAGGAGGGGGGCGGTGCGATCCGCGTCGGGTTCCTGCACTACACGACTCCCGCCGAGGTCGACCGGCTCGTGGCCGCTCTCGGCGAGCTCGGCTGACGACGCAACGGAGCGGGGAGAGGCGCTACGCTGCGGCCTCCCGCGGATGTGGCGGAATTGGTAGACGCGCACGGTTCAGGTCCGTGTGGCCGAAAGGTCGTGGAGGTTCAAGTCCTCTCATCCGCATCGGGAAGTCCCTGCTGAGCGCCTAGGCGCTGGCAGCGGCGCGCCGCAGACGATCGAGCACCGCCAGACCGATACCGGTCGGCGGCGGTGGTAGCACCGCGATGCGGGCTGCACCAGACAGATCCGAGGCCCGCAGGAGCGCGTAGAGGCGCTCGGCGTAGACCGCCGGGGTTGCTCCGGCATCGACCACGGCGTGAAAGCCCTGCGCGGCGGTCCCCGTCGGCGCGATCAGCGTCGTGCTTCCGGGGTCGTCGACGTCCAGCGGATCGTCGATCAGGAGCACGGGCAGCTGGGGCGCGTAGTGTGCGGCCAACGTGCCGGGTGCGCGTGGGGCACCCTCGACGAGCGGCGAGAGCGGCTCGGCCAACGCCTCCTCGAGCATCTCGGCGGTGATCGCTCCGGGGCGGAGGATGCGGGGGTGGGATCCGGTCAGATCCACGATCGTTGACTCCACGCCGATCGAGCAGCGTCCGCCGTCGAGGATGACGGCGACGTCCTGACCGAGATCCTCAGCCACGTGCAGCGCGGTCGTGGGACTGACCCGTCCGAAGCGATTGGCGCTCGGCGCCGCCAGCCCGGTGCCGGCTGCCTCGATCAGCGCGAGGGCGAGCGGGGCGTCGGGGATGCGCAGCGCGATGGTCCCCGTGCCGCCGAGCGCGGCCGGATGCGCGCGCTCGCCAGCGGGCAGGATCAAGGTCAGCGGACCGGGCCAGAAGCGACGCGCCAGCAGCTCGGCCTGCGCTGGCCAGACGGCCGCCCAGCTGGCGGCGTCCTCCACGGAGGCGACGTGGACGATCGACGGATGGTCGGCCGGGCGACCCTTGACGGCGTAGAGGTGCGCAAGCGCGGGGCCCGAGGCGGCGTCCGCTGCGAGGCCGTAGACCGTCTCGGTGGGCATCCCCACGAGACCGCCCGCACGGATGACCGCGGCGGCCTGCTGAACGTCGGAGGTGATCACCGCTGCATGGTCGCATCTGCGTCCCGCACTACGGTTCGGGTGTGCGCTTCATCGTCTCGCTCCTGCTCCTCCTCCTGGCCGTCGGCTGCGCGCTGGCCGCGGGCGCCGGCGCGATGCTGGCCCGCAACGTGCTCGAGCCGGCCGGGTTCTCCCAGGCGGTCGTCCGCACGGTCCAGTCGCCGGCCGGGCTCAGCCTCGTGCGCACCTCGCTCCAGAACGAGGTGGCCAACCGCGCGGCCGCCCAGCCTGCGCTGATCGCCCAGGGAGCCGCGCAGGTCGCCGGCGCGTGGGGCGTGCGGGCGTTGCAGAGCGACGCCGCGGCGCAGATCCTCGCGCCCGTGGCCGTCGGCCTTCAGCAGGGACTCCTCACCGACAGCCAGCAGGGGCGGGTGCAGATCGACGTCCGGGCGATGGCCCAGGCGGCCGAGGCGCCGCCCGTGGTGTTGACGATCCTGGATGCCGTGCAGGGCGACCTGCTCGTCACGATTCCGTGGCTGTCGTTGTCGCCGTGGGCGCAGACCGTTCTGCAGACGCTCGATCGGCACCGTTGGCTGCCCCAGGGGCTGGCCATTGCTGCGCTCGTGTTGGGTGCGCTGGCCATCATCATGGCCCGTCGGCGTGGCCTCGCACTGGTGCTGATGGGCATCGCGCTCGCGGTCTCGGCCTACCTGCTGCGGCCGCTCGCCACGGACGTCAGCGCCTCCGTCGTGGCGCAGCGCAGCCAGGACGTCAGCACCGGCCCGCTGGCCGGGGTGTTCGTCGACCAGCTGTTCGACGGCTGGACCGCCGTCAGCGGCGCGCTGATCGCGATCGGCCTCGCCCTCGCCCTCGTCGGCCTGGTGTTCGGCGTGCGTCGCGCGCAGCGCTAAGCAGGCGGCAGGAAGGCGATGCCCTCGGCGTCGACCACGTGGGCGCCCCCGTCGACGGTGAGCGTCGCGCCGTGGATGCCCGTGGCCTGCTCGGAGACGAGCCAGCCGATCGTCGCCGCAACCTCCGCGGCGGTGGCGGGCCGACGGGCCGGCGCGTGCCGCGTGACCTCGGCGTAGGCCGCGTCGAGACCGCCGCGCTCGGCCGCGAGATCGCTGAGGGCGGCGTCGGCCATGGGCGTCCGTACCCAGCCCGGGCAGACGGCGTTCGTGCGCACGCCCTGCGGGCCGTGGTCGACCGCCAGCATGCGCGCCAGATGGATGGCGCCCGCCTTGGCCGAGCCGTAGGCGACGGAGGCCGGTCCGGCCCGCAGCCCGGCGAGGCTGGCGACGATGACGATCGAGCCGCCCGCGTCGATCAGCGCTGGCAGGCAGGCCTTCGCAGCGAGGAACGGCGCCGTCAGGTTCTGCCGCAGGACGGCCTCGAAGCCCGCCTCGGTCTGCGTCAGCGCCGTGCCCGCATCGCCACCGCCTGCGCTGCAGACGAGTGCTCGGAGCGTCCCGCCGGCAGCCGCAAGGGCCGCGACGGATCGCTCGAGGTGGGGGAGGTCGGCCGCATCGCCGGGGAGGGCGAGGCCGCCGGTCTCCGCGGCCACCGCTGCGATCGGCTCGGGCCGCCGACCGACGAGGCCCACGAGCCACCCCTCGCTCGCGAGCAGGTGGGCCGTTGCGGCGCCGATGCCACTGCCGCCACCGGTGATCAGGGCCGCGGGTCGCATCTACTGCTCGAACGTCACCGGGTTGGCGAGCGTGCCGACGCCGCCGACGGTCACCGTCACGGTCTCGCCCGCACGCAGGTAGCGCCGTGGATCGCGGCTGTCGCCAACACCGCCGGGCGTGCCGGTGGCGATGACATCGCCCGGCAGCAGGGTGATACCGCGGGTGAGGTACTCGATGATCTCCGCGACGCTGAAGATCAGGTTGCGCGTGTTCGAGCTCTGCATGATCTCGCCGTCGATGGCGAGCTCGACGTCGATGTCGCTGAAGTCGGTGCCCTCGGTGCTGGCGATCGACGGTCCGAGCGGGCAGAAGGTGTCGAAGCTCTTGCCGTAGTCGAACTGGCGCAGCGGCGTCTCGAGCTGCGCCCGGCGTCCGGAAACGTCGTGGACGCAGGTGATGCCGCCGATGGCCGTCAAGGCGTCGGCGACGGTGGCGCGGTGCGTGCGTCGGCCGATCACGACGGCCAGCTCGCCTTCGAAGTCAGGACGGGTCTCCTCGCGCGGAATCACGATCGACTCGCCGTGGCCGATCAGGCTGGTCGAGAACTTGGAGAACACGACGGGCACGGCGGGGACGTCCAACTCGGACTCCTTGGCGTGGTCCCGGTAGTTGAGACCGATCGCGATGATCTTGCTCGGCACGACGGGATGCAGCAGCTGCACGTCAGCGACGGGCAACGAGGCGCCCGCGGCGGTGGCGATCGTGGCCCAACCCTCGACGGACGGGACGAACCCCTGCGCCCCGGCGACACCGGCATCGATGATCGTCTGGTCCTCCAGACGTCCGAGGCGAATCTCGCCGGCTGCATTCCGATAGCGCACTGCGTGCATGGGGTCCTCCGTGGTTCGACCGAGGGCAGCATATCCGGCCGCCGGATTCTGGATACAATCCTCACACCGACTGGGAGGGTGGGAGATGACCGTCAAGCAGCTTCAGGCCAAGGGCGTGCGCATCCTGCGCCTCGTCTACAGCGATCTCTACGGCGTCCAGCGCGGCAAGGACGTCCTGCTCAGCCGCTCGGCGCACGCGATCAGCCACGGCAAGCCCTTCGTCGAGGCGGTCATGACGATCGACCATCGGCACAACATCGTCAGTGGCGACGAGGCCGGCTTCCGCGACTTCATCGCGGTGCCCGATCTCAAGACGGCGCGCATCGATCCGCTCGATCCGACGGTCGCGATCGTCCTCTGCGACCTGCAGTCGGTGCCGTCGCACAAGCCGTCGGGCCTCGATCCCCGCGGGGCGCTCAAGCGCATCACCGCACGCTACGGCGCGCTCGGCTTCACGCCGATCGTCGCCCATGAGCTCGAGTTCTACCTCCTTGAGCGCAGTGACGCCGGCGTCGGCGGCCTGCGCCCGCTGCCGATGCGCGACTCGAGCGTCTACACCGTCGGGCCGCTCGCCGATCCGACCGGCATCGTGCGGACGATGTTCGACGCCTGCGACGCGTTCGGGCTCGAGCCGATCTCGATGGCGCAGGAGTACGGCCACGCCCAGCACGAGATCAACCTCACGCATGGTGAAGCAGTCTCGTCCACCGATCGCGCCTTCCTGTTCAAGTCGCTGGTGAAGCAGCTGGCCGACAAGGAGGGCATCGTGGCGACCTTCATGGGCATGCCGGTCGACGACGACGAATGCTCCGGCTACCACCTGCACGCCTCGCTCGTGAACGCGGCCGGCAAGAACCTGTTTGACGCTCCGCGGGCCAAAGACGGCCTGTCGGAACTGGCCCACCACTTCATCGCCGGCGTCATGGCGCACGCTCCGGGCATCTCCGGCCTGCTCAACCCGACGGTCAACTCCTACAAGCGCATCGTCAACGGCGGCCTGGCACCGAAGTTCGCCAACTGGGGCCACGACAACCGCTTGGCGATGCTGCGGATCGGGGAGGAGCGCGGTCCGGCCGCGCGCGCCGAGGTGCGCTCCGGCGACGGTGCCGCGAACCCCTATCTCATCAGTGCCGCCATCCTGGCCGCCGGTCTCGACGGGATCGAGCGCAAGCTCAAGTCGCCCAAGCCGGTGGTCGGCAACTTCTACGAGGGACCCGAAGCCGCGATGGGCCAGCCGCTGCCTGCCTCGCTCGGCGCCGCGCTCGACGCACTCGAAGCCGACACCCGACTCGTCAAGCTGATCGGGCCGGAGCTGATCGAGGTCTTCCTCCGCAATAAGCGCTACGAGCTCGCACGCTGGGAGGCGCACCAGAACCGGCTGACGGCCTGGGAGATCGAGGAGTACGCCGAGGCGCTCTAGCGGGGTTGGCGCGGCCCGGCAGTGCGCCCGGTGTCCAGTCCAGTCGGCCTGGCTAGCTGTTCTGCTTAGTTGCCTGTGAGACGGGGCGATGGTGGCTGGGTGTCGAGGTGCCGCTCGGGTCTGGATGCGACTAAGGGGTCAGACCCTTTTGTCGCATTACCGCTCGGGTGCCTGTGGTTAGCTCGGGTGTTTACGGCGGTCAATGCGACGAAAGGGTC
>CAJCBN010000064.1 GCA_903960645.1 uncultured Actinomycetes bacterium
GAAATGCCGTCGAAGTCGGGCAGCAGGCAAAGGTCGAGCGGCTGGATCAGCCCGGCCTCCTTCCACTGCACGGTGTACGCGATGCAGGGATGGGAGATGTCCGGCGAGTAGCCCGAGGCGACCTTCGAGAGAGCCTGGCCGTCGTCCTCGAGGAACACGAACTTGAGCGGCGAGTCGGCGGCGTAGCCGGACTCCTCGTACTGGCTCCACATCCACGGGGCGCCATCGCCCTCCGTGTCGTCGTAGCCGGCCCACGTGAAGATCTCGATCGGGCCGCCCGGCTCGGTGGCCGGGTCGAAGCTGCCGCCGGCAGCGGCCTCCTCGGCGGTGACGCCGTCGGCCTCCGCCTCGTTGACGCTACTGGAACTCGAATCCGAGCCACCGCAGGCCGCCAGAAAAGCGGCAAGACCGGCAGCGCCGGTCATGGCAACGAAGCCCTTGCGGGACATCGTGCTGTTGAGGAGCGTGTGCTCCTTCTCTTCCTCGCTCATGGGTTCCCTCCCGTTACTCGGACACCGGCGCGTCATGCGCCGGCGTGCTTCCTCCGTCCGCGCTCGAGGGCAGGCCCTCGATCACGAAACTGTTCTCCGCCGCCCAATGCAGCGAAATCGTGTCGCCGACCTGCGGGTCGGCGGTCGCCGCCTCGTCGTTGAGGCGGTGCACCGTCAGCGTGTCGCCGTTCGGCAGTTCGACCGTGATCTGCGTCATCGAGCCGAGGTACATGACGTCGGCGATGCGGCCGCCGACGGACGAGGCGTCGTCGCCAAGCCCGTCGGGGCGCAGCTGGATCTTCTCCGGGCGCACGGTGACCTGCAGCGTGCCCGACGGCTTGTCGGAGCGGGCGACGATGCGCTGGCCCTCCGAGAGGTCCATCACGGCGTTGCCGTCGAGGTGGCGGTCGATGCGCATGTTGACGATGTTCGAGGTGCCGATGAAGCCGGCCACGAACGCGGTCGTCGGATGCTCGTAGATCTCGCGGGGACCGGCGCACTGCTCAACGATGCCGTTGTTCATGACCGCGATGCGGTCGGACATCGTCAGCGCCTCCTCCTGATCGTGCGTGACGTACACGAAGGTGGTGCCGGTGCGGACCTGGATCGCCTTGAGCTCGTGCTGCATCTCCTTGCGGAGCTTGAGGTCGAGTGCGCCGAGCGGCTCGTCGAGGAGGAGCGCGGCGGGGCGGTTGACGAGTGCACGGGCCAGGGCGACGCGCTGCTGCTGGCCGCCGGACAGCTGGGCCGGCTTGCGCAGCTCGAAGCCCTCGAGCTGCACGGAGGCGATCGCCTCGGTGGCGCGCGCCTTGACCTCGTCCTTCTTGACCCGCTTGATGCGGAGGCCGAACTCGACGTTCTCCTGCACGGTCATGTGCGGGAACAGCGCGTAGGCCTGGAAGACCATGTTGACGTTGCGCTTGGCGGGCGGCACCTCGGTGACGTCCTGACCGGCGAGCGTGACGGTGCCGATCGTCGGCACTTCGAAGCCAGCGATCATGCGCAGCGTCGTCGTCTTGCCGCAGCCGGAGGGCCCGAGCATCGAGAAGAACTCGCCCTCGCCAATATTCAAATCGATGTTGTTCACCACGACGTTCTCTCCGAACGCCTTGGTGACTCCATCGAGAACGATGTGTCCGTCCACGGTCTCCCTCTCTCTCCCGTACGGTCGTATTGTTACCGCATCCGCCGGGAATGCAAGTAATTGGTGATATCCGCGTCACATCCGCTGGACCGTGCGGCGGCGCCGGACGACTTGACAGCGACCATCCGCGGGGCGACGCTGCGGCCATGCCGAGTTCCCGCTACCTCGATGGCTCGCCCGTGGGGGAGGCCGCCGCGGAGCGTCGCGCCGAGCTCCTCGCCGCGACGACCCGAGTGATCGCACGGCGCGGCTACGCGGGCACGCGCTTCCAGGATGTGGCGGAGGAGGCCGGCGTGGCGGTCGGCACGCTGCAGCATCACTTCGGCACCCGCTCGCGCATGCTGGCCGAGGCGCTCGAGCAGTGGGTCGACGACATCGACGCGCAGCTCGTCATTCTGCGCACCGGCTCCGGCGACGCTTGGGAGCGCCTGCAGGCGCTGCTCGTCTACATCGGCTCGCGGATCGGCGAGCGCAACGAGTCGTGGCGGATGTGGCTGGACTTCGCCGGCGCGGCGCTCAAGGATCCCGAGCTGCGTCGCTACGCCGCCCGTTCGCAGCAGCGCTGGGTCGCCGCGATCGCCGACACCGTCGCGGAGGGCGATGCGGCCGGCGTGTTCGTGCCCGTCATCCCCGGCACCGAGATCGCCGAGATCCTGTCGGCGCTGTTCGACGGCTTCCCGCTGCAGGTGTTCGCGATGGAGAGCGACATCAGCGGCGCCGAGGCGACCGCGCGATTGCTCGATGTCGCGCGCGCGCTGCTGCGGCCGCTCAGCGCCTGACCCTCCGGCGCGTGGGATACTCCGCGCGTGAGCGGAGCACCGAAGCAGCGAAAGCCGTCGACTGCGGCGCTCCTGCGCGCCGCGATGGACGCCCGGCCCGAGACGGACACGCGCCCCTGGAGTGAGTTTGCGCAGGAGTTCGCCGAGCAGCAGGGACTCGCCTCGGTCGGCAGCGTGCAGGTGCAGATCAGTCGCATCCTGCGCGAGCGCGGCGCGGTCGAGCCGCGCCGTCCGCGGCCGCAGGGCGATCGGGTGCCGCCCCGCCTGACTCCGCTGACCGAGGCACTGCTGGCGGCCTCGGGCGCCGGCTCCCTCGAGGCCGCGCTCGACATCGCGACGAACGGCATCGAGCCGCCGTCGGACACCGCGGTCGCGCTGGCCGCGACGATCGTCGTGCGCAGCACATCCGATCCTGCCCTCGCCAAGCGCCTCGCGGCCGCCCGCACCCACGTCGCCAAGGGCCGCGCGTGAAGCGCCCCGTCGTCGAGGCCGCTGCGGTCGAGGCCCTCGCCACGTACCTCAGCGACGTCTGGGGTGCCCGCCCGCTCGCCGCCGAGTCCGATCTCGATCCGGTCCTCCTGCGCGCGCTGCGCGGCGACCGCCTGCGCTTCGAGCGCGAGGCCGAGAGCGGCGGTGAGGATCCCGTCTGGCGCGAGGCGATCCGCCGGCGCTACGACCGGCCGATCCCCGAGGGCGAAGGCGCTGTCGCTGCGGCCCTGGCGGCCGGTGGCTGGCGGGATCTGATCAGCGTGGACCTCTCGCGCGTCTGGGTCGAGGTGCTGACGATCGGCGTCTGGGCGGACGCGCTGCTGCGCGTCCTGCCGCCCGGACCGGTGCTCTCGTGCGGCTGCAACGCGGGCTACCTCGAGGCCTGGCTGTCGTCGCGCCACCCGCAACGGCACTTCGTCGGCGTCGACCTGGCTGAGGGGGCGATCGCGGCCGGCTACGACCGCATGCGTGAGACGGGCGCGAAGGACCTTGAGTTGCGGGCCGGCGCCTACGCCGACCTCGCCGCGTGGGATGAGCGCTTCGCGGTGGTGCTGGTCCTGTCGGGTCTGCTCGAGCAGTTCCGCGCCGGCGACACCGAGACGGCTGAGGGTATCGACCAGATCGCGGCGGCCCTCGCGCCCAAGGGGACGCTCGTGCTGGTGGAGGCGCGGCTGGCCGAGCACGCGCAGAGCGCGGCGCTCGCGCTCTCGCGCAACGGCCTCGGCATCGCGAGCACCGGCATTCTCGGCGGTCGTGGCGCCCGCCCGCTGCGCCATCTCGTCGAGCGTCAGCCGATGGGCGCCTGGCGTGCGCTGACGGGGCTGGTCGCCACGCAGGGGCATACGGGCGAGCTGTCGCTGGCGGGCGCCTGCCGTGCGGCAGCACAGGCGTGGGATGAGCCGTTCAGCGCTTTCGCCGGTGAGCAGTCTGAGTGGACGGACCGCAACCTCGCGCGCGCTTGGGCGGCTCAGGCCGTGCCGGTCGTTCTGCCCTAGCGCTAGTCCACCCAAACGCGGATGTCGCCGAGGCCGTCGCTGGCGAGCTCTGCCATCTGCCCAGACTCGAGCTGCTTGGCGGGAATGATCGCGCCGGTCAGAATGATGTCACCCGGCTGCAGCTGTACGCCGTAGCGCGCGGTTGCCTCGCTCAGCCACGTGATCGCATTGAGCGGGTGGCCGAGCACGGTGGTGGCGGTCATGAAGCCGTCGGTGAAGCCATCGATCTGCAGTTTGACGTCCGTCTGGTCGAGCGTCAGCGGGTCGTACTCGGAGCTCCACGCGCCGAGGATCGTGCCGTACTGCTGCGTGCCGTCGGCGACGAGGGTGGGGAGGCCGGCGGCATCCACGTCGCAGCGCTGCTCGACGAGCTCGAACGCGATGGCGACGCCGTCGATGGCGGCGGCGGCCTCCTGACGCGTGAGCGGACCGGAGATGGCCTGGCCGAGGCGGACGGCGAGCTCCGCCTCGACGCCGAGACCGGCGCCGCGCGTACCGGCGAGCTCCGCCTCCGTGACGTACGAGTGGCCGGCGAGGAGGCCGGCGAACACCGGCTCGGTCGCGCCGTGGCGCGCCTGGGCGGCGTCGTTGGTGAAGCCAACCTTCCAGCCGATCTGCGCCCCGGCGCCACTGTCGGTCAGCAGGGCGAGCAGCGCGGTGTGCACGGCGTAGGCCTCGACCAGATCCTGCGGGGCGGTCGCGGCGTCGAGCAGGGCGGGCTGCTGCTCTGTGCGGCGGTGGAGGAGGGCGTGCGCGGCGTCGTTGATGCGGTTGGACATGGGCGTGATCCTAGCCGCCGGCGCGCGTTTCTGTACGTCCGGCCACGACGGCGATACCATGCGAGGCATGGCGATTCCCACCACCGTGCTCGCTTCGCGGACGGGCGATCCCGCCCGTCCCTTCACGGAGCCGACGCTGTCGGATGGCGACCTCGAGCTCCTCACGCGTCTCCATGCGAGCCTCGTTGAGCACGCCGCCGTCGGCGCTGCGGATGGTCGCTGGACCGATCCGGCAGGCGGCCGGCACTGGCTCGTGGTGCCCGACTGGGCGGCACTGCGTGCGACGGCACCGGCGGTCGGCGTTGGCTTCTTTGGGCAGGCGCTCGACGTGGATCACGCGCCGATCACGGTGATCGAGCACGAGATGCTGGAGCGCCTCGAGCGCTACCCCGGTCTGCTCGCGTACTACAACGTCGAGTGGCCGCAGGGCGACGGCACGAGCCAGTGGGGCAACCTCGTCATCTTCCGCGACCGCGCCGCGATCGAGCACCTCAGCCACGAGGCGCTCCACCGCACCGCCGTCGATCGCTCACCCCTCCACTACGACTCGCTGCGCCTTCACCGACTCGTCCTGCCCGACGGCGGCGTCGGCGCGACGCCGCCGCAGCTGGACGAGTCGCTGCTGTTCGACTTTCGCACCGACCCGACCTGGGTCGCCCTGCGCCCGGCCTGAGTCCTCGCGCTCGGCCCGGAGCCAGCGGCGGCGCGCGCGATACCGGTGTCCCAGCGTGTCATGCAGCGGGACGCGCGTGCTCTCCGTCTCCAGGGCAGGCGGTCTAGCGGCGGATCTCGACGCTCGTTGACTTGACGATGGCCGTGGCGGTATCGCCGGGCTTCAGGTCCAGTTCCTCGACGGCCTCGCGTGTGATGATCGAGACCATCCGGTAGGGACCGCAGGCCAGCTCGACCTTCGCCATCAGGCCGTCCTTCTCAACGGAGACGACAGTGCCCTCAAGCTGGTTGCGGGCGGAGACGCCGGTCTGTGGCGCGCGCTCGCGCAGCAGGTCGCGCAGGTCGGCGGCGTCGATGGTGCGCTGGCCGCCCGTCGAGCGAGCAAATGTGACGCGGCCGTCCTTCTCCCAGCGACGCAGCGTGTCGACACTGACGCCGAGGATGCTCGCGGCCTGGCCGATGCGGATCTGCTCACCCATGGACCGAGGCTACCAGCCGCTTCCAGACGCGCTCGGCGCCGGGGGCGACCACAGCGGCGGGAGCTTCGAAATGACGAGGACGAGGGCGCTCAGCGCCAGCAGGAGGATGCCGATCGCGATCGCCGCGTCGAGGTCGATGCCGAGCTGTGCGTAGACGGCGAGCGGCAGCGTCTGCGTGACGCGCATGACGCTGCCGGCGAACAGCAGCGTCGCGCCGAACTCGCCGGCGCCGCGGGCGAAGGCCAGGGCCCAGCCGGCGCGCAGTCCGTCGGCGGCGAGCGGCAGCGCCACGCGGTGGAACACGGTCCACTCGGAGGCGCCGAGGTCGCGGGCCGCATCCAGTTGATCGCGCTTCAGCGTCGCGAAGGTGCTGATCGCGGCCCGCAGGAAGAAGGGGGCGGCCACGAAGGTCACCGCGAGCACGACCGCGACCTCGGTGAAGGGGATCACGATGCCGCGCGCAGCGAGCGTGTCGCCGAGCAGGCCGCGCGCGCCGAACGCCGTCAGCAGCGCGATGCCGGCGACGGCGGGAGGAAGCACGAGCGGCAGCTCGATCAGCGTCAGCAGCAGGCCGCGGCCACGGCGGCGCGAGCGCGCGAGGGCGTAGGCGGCCGGTGTGCCGATGCCGAGGATCAGCACGTTGGCGATCAGGTTCGCGCGCAGCGAGACGACGATCGCATCGACGACCGCCGGCGTGCTCAGCAGCGTGGGCAGATCGCGCAACGGGATCGCCGTCAGGAGCGCCACGATCGGCAGCGCCAGGAAGGCGAGGGCGACGGCCGCGAGTGCGGCGAACAGAAGGGGGTAGGGACGGGTCACGGGACGGGTTCGAAGCCGGCGGCCGCGAGCTCCCGCTGGCCGGTCGGCCCGGTCAGCAGCTCGAGGTAGGCGGTCGCGGCGGCGCTGGGCGCACCCTCGCGGAGGACGGCGCAGGCCGTGTAGATGACGGTGGGCTCCGCGGCGGCTGGCAGCGGAATGGCGACCACGGCGCTGCTGGCACGGGCATCGGTGGTGTAGGCGATGCCCGCATCGGCGGATCCGAGCGCGACCTTGGCGACGATGCCGGCGGCATCCTGCTCCTCGCTGAGCGTATGCCGGGCGAGCAGTGCCTCGGCGCCCAGCAGGGCCAGCGCCTCGCGGGTGTAGGTTCCGATCGGCACCGCTGTAGCGCCGATGGCCAGCCGCCGGGGTGGCCCCGAGCGCAGGTCGTCGAGCGAGGCAACGGCGGCGTTCTCCACGGGGAGGATCAGGGCGAGGGTGTTCGAGGCGAAGGGCACGGGCTCGCTGCAGCGTCCTTCGGCCCGCAGCAGGCGTGGGTAGCGTGGACTGGCAGCCGCGAAGACGTCGGCTGGGGCTCCCTGGCGGATCTGCTCGGCGAGCGTGTCGGACCCCGCGAAGGAGTAGCGGGCCGCGTCGTCGAGGGCGGGCAGCGCCTGCTTCAGGGACGAGGCGCCGTAGACGGTCAGCGTGGGGGCGTCGTCATCGCCCCCGCGCACGGCGACCACGATGCCGAGGGCGATGGCGGCAACGACGAGGGCAAGGCCGAGGAGGCGGGTCGGCGACATGGCGGCAGCCTATCCGCAGTCTTATCTAGATACAACCTAGGTATCTGTGACGCGTTGTGTGTCCTCGGCCGGCACGCCGGGCGGTGGCGCGCTCGGTCGCTGTGCGAAACTGGCGCCATGCAGATCACTGCCATCCGCGCGATCCCGGTCAACATCCCGTTCGTCGCGCCCTACCGCTTCGCCTACGGCTCCATCGCGAGTGTGACCAAGACCATCGTCGAGGTGACCACCGACGACGGGGTGGTGGGGTACGGCGAGGCGGCCGACGGCGATCGCAGCGCCGCGATCATGGCCGTGGCGCCGCGGGTGATCGGCCACGACCCGCTCGACCTCGATGCGATTGAGACGGCGATCGTGCCCGGCTATGCCTACTCCCCCTGGAACGACGTGCTCGGTGCCAAGCGCACGTTCGGCGCGATCGAAATCGCGCTCTGGGATATCCGGGGCAAGGTCGAAGGCAAGCCGCTGTACGAGCTGCTCGGCGGCGCCGTGCGGACGGAGATCCCGCTGACGGAGTACTTCTCCTATCGCTACCCCGGCCCGAACCATCCCGGCGAATCGTCGCCCCTCGAGGTGGCGCGCGAGTGCGCGCGGCTGCTCGAGGAGTTTGGCGGCACGATCTTCGAGGGCAAGGTTGGGACAGTGGGCGTCGATGAAGAGCTCGCGATGGTGCGCGAGATCCGCGCGGCGATCGGCGACCGGCCGTTACGGCTCGACTGCAATGGCGGTTGGCTTGTCGCGACCGCCCGCGAGCTGATCCCGCGCTTCGATGCGTTCGGCATCGATGCCTGGGAAGAACCCGTTGAGGGCCTCGAAGATCTGCTGGCGATTCGCGACGTGACCGACCGCCCGCTCTCAACGCACGTGACGGACCTGCCACTCGCCAAGGCGCTCGGCGTGCCCGACGTGATCGTCACGAACCTCAACGAGCAGGGCGGAATCCGTCGCACGGTGGAGTTCGTCCGCGCCTGTCAGGCCGCGGGTATCGGCTTCCGCTTTCACTCGGGCGAGACGGGCGTGGCCAGCACCGCGTATCTCCACATGACGGCCGCGATCGACCACATCGACGACGCCAGTCAGACGCTCTTCCGCTGGTATGGCGACGACGTCATCGTCGGTGGTCCGTACGTACCGCGTGGTGGCGTCGTACCCGTGCCGACCGGTCCGGGGCTCGGCATCGAGATCGACCACGACGCGCTCGATCGCTGTCATCGACGGTACCTCGCCGAAGGGCCGTTCCCTGGCGCGGACGGGGCGGAGTACGGCGCGGAGTTCGCCCGGCGCTAGCGCGGGCGATCGGGCGCGCTAGCGGTCGGCGTCTGCTGCGCGGCGGGGCGAAAGGCTGGGGCGGCAGGATTCGAACCTGCGGTGGCGGGACCAAAACCCGCTGCCTTACCACTTGGCGACGCCCCAGAGTCGCGACGGAGCGTAGCGGGCTGTGCGCTCGGGTCAGGCGGCGGCGAGTCCGATCGAGGCGCCGACGGCCGCGGCGGCGCGTGCGACGACCGGTGCGGCGGCATCAAGCTGGGCGCCGAAGCGGAAGGCGGGCGCCGACACATTGACGGCGCCGATCACACGGCCGGCGGCGTCGTGGATCGGTGCGGCCACGGACACGAGGCCCGGCTCGAACTCCTCGCGCACGATCGCGAAGCCCTGTTCGCGGGCCAGTGCGATGGCGTCGGCGAAGGTGCCGAGACCGGTGGCGCCGAGCTCGTCGTCGGACAGCCCGGTGGCCAGCGCGCGGCCGGCGGAGGTCGTCGCGAGCGGCGTCAGGCCACCGACCCGGCCGGGGGCGTGGATCGCCGCGGCGGGGGACTCCGTGGCGAGCGTGAGCACCTGATCATGCTGGCGCACCGAGAGGTGCGCGCTCTCGCCGAGCTCGGCGACCAGCGCGAGCAGGACGGGGCGCGCCGCACTGATCAGCGGCGCGTCGCCGGCGAGGGCGGCCAGCGAGAACACCTGCCAGCCGAGGCGGTACGCGAGCGTGTCGGGGTCCCGCGTGACGAAGCCACGCTCATCGAGCACCGCGAGCGTGCGCGAGACCTGGCTCTTGTCGCTGCCGAGCAGGTCGGCCAGCTGCGAGACACCCATGCCGTCGCGCGCGGCGAGCGGGCCGGCGAGCGCGCTCAGGACGTCGAGGCCGCGTCCGAGCGCGGCGTTGCCCGGATTCATGCGAGCGCCTCGACGACGTCGCCGTTCTCCGCGACGCGGCGGCGCACGAAGTCGAGCAGCTCGGCCTCCGTGTCGGCCGCGAGTGGCGGCTGCTCGTACGTCTCGAGGAGCTCGCGCCAGCGCAGTGCGGCTCGTGCGGCATGGTCCAGTCGACCGTTCTTGTTCCAGCGGTCGTTGTTCTCGGTCGTGGCGATCGTCGGCCGCCAGAAGCAGTCGCGAAAGCGCTCCAGCGTGTGCTGCGTGCCGAAGAAGTGCCCGCCGTGTCCGGCCTCCACGTGCGCGTCGAAGGCGAGATCCGCCTCGGTCAGCTCGACCTTCCGGAACTGGTGGCAGAGCAGATCGAGCAGCTCCGTGTCGGCGATGAACTTCTCGAAGCCGGTGACCAGCCCGCCTTCCAGCCAGCCGGCCGTCTGCCAGCAGACGTTGGCGCCGGCCAGGAACGCGGACAGCAGGGTGTTCATCGCCTCGTAGCCGGCCTGGTAGTCGGGCAGCGGGCTCGAGGTCAGCGTGCCGCCGCCCGAACGCCACGGCAGGCCGAGGTCGCGGGCGATCTGGCCGGAGGCGTAGAGACCGAACGCCGACTCGGGGCCGCCGAAGGCGGGCGAGCCGGTCTTCATGTCGGTGGCGGATAGGAACGAGCCCATCACGCAGGGCGTGCCTGGGCGCACGAGCTGGACCAACGCGACCCCGGCGAGGCTCTCGAGCGTCTGCTGCACAAGCGCCGCCGGCGTGGAGACCGGCGCCATCGCCCCCATCAGGAGAAACGGCGTGATGATGATCGCCTGTCCGGCCGCGCCGTAGTTGAGGATGCCGTCGAGCATGCGCGCGTCGAAGCGC
>CAJCBN010000065.1 GCA_903960645.1 uncultured Actinomycetes bacterium
AGCATCGGCAACGTCGGCGTCGTCTCCGTGCTGACGGGCCTGGCGCCGCTGGTCGTCGCGGTCCTGGCCCTGGTCTTCCTCCGTGAACGCATGACCCGATCCGAACTCATGGCGATGGGCATCACCATCCTCGGTGCCGGCCTGCTCGCGCTGTAGCGGTGGTCCTCGACCTCGGGCGCACAGGTGCTGGGAGTTCCGTACCCTTCACCCATGACGAAGAGCGGTGACCGCACGGCGCATTGGCCGGCGATCGAGAAGAAGCACGGACAGCCCGCCGAGCACTGGATCGGTCTCGCCAAGGCCGTGCCGAGCGGCAGGTACCAGGACCAGATCGACCTGCTCCGCCAGGGGCACGGCTTCTCGCAGGCACACGCCAACGCGGTCGTGATGTACGCGCGCGGGTCGACGACGACGCAGCGCTTTGGCACGCTCGACGACTACCTGCAGGGTGCGGACCCGACGGCAGCCGCGACGCTGCGCGCGATCTTCGCCGCGATCACCGAGCGCTTCCCCGACCTCGAATTGGTGCTGGCCTGGAACCAGCCGATGCTGAAGTCCGGCGACGGCTACGTATTCGGCGCGTCGCTCGGCAAGCACCACATTCTGATCGCGCCCTGGGGTGACGGCACCCTCGCCGCCTTCGCGCCGCGCCTCGTCGGGCTCGACCTCAACAAGAAGACGGTGCGTATTCCCTTCGACTGGGACGTCGATGCACCGCTCCTGCAGGACATGGCCGCGGTGCGGATCGCGCAGCTCGAGCAATAGCTCGGCCTCGCATAGGCGTCGGCGTCGCCAACCAGCCACTGCACCACGCCTGCAGGGTGTCCCCGGGAAGGCATGCGGTAGGTTCACGTCATGCCAGCCTCGATCCAGCAGACCGCGTGCATCCCCGGCGCCGTTGCCACTCGCGTTCTCACGGCGGCCCGCACGGCGGATCGGCAGAGCGCATGCTGCGGCCTCGAGCAGGCCCACTAGGCATGGCGACCACCAAGGGCGAACAGGGCGTGCTGCGACGCCGACTCAAGATCGCACTCGCCATCGCCGGGGTCACGCTGGCCCCCGCGCTGGTGATGGTCGTGATTACCCGGCTTGGGACAGGTGAGATACAGGGGGCCGCGACGTGGGCATCGCTGCCGGCGATCGCGAGCATCGCCGCCGCCGCTGGCGGAGGACGGCGCTTCGCGATCATCGTCTCGTTCGTCATGTGCCTGATGGCACCGCTCGCGATCGTCGCAGGGACCTCCCCGGTCTCCGGCGCCGCCCTGATGGCGCTGTTGGCCCTGGTGGTGGGTCGGATGTCGCGCGTCGGACTGCAGAAGTCCGCGCTGATGGTGCCCGTGATGATTGCGTGGCCGCTGATCGATCCACCGGCCTGGGCCGGACAGGCGGTCGTGGATCGCAACGACACCGCCTACCTCCTGTGGATGGCTTTCATCTTCCTCGTCGGCGGACTCATCCCCGCGGTCATCGTCCCGCTGCTGCTGCGCAAGCGGCACCTGCCGGAGCCGACGCCGCACTCGCGCGAGGAGGCGATGCCGTACACGATCATGATCACCGTTCTGCTGATCGTCTCGACCTACTGGGTCCTCGACCACCCGCAGCAGTTCGCCGGGGCGTTCCTGATCGCGGCCATCCTCGTGCTCGCACCGATCGGGAAGGCCCAGACCCTGCGTCCGACGCTGCTGCGCGTCGCCGGCACCATCCTCGGATCGGTGTTCGTCCTCGGGATCGTGTCTGGCGTCTCGTCCCTCGCTGTGGTGTATCTCGTCGGCCTCGTGTTCATCGTGATCTCGCTGATGGCGCGCTTTGGCACGCACGGGTGGATCTACTACGTGTTCATGACCCCCGCGGCGGCCTGCCTCAACGCAACCTCACTCACCGAGGTCGGCAAGCTGGGCGAGCAGCGCATCATCGACAACGCGGTCGGCGGCGCGCTGATCATCCTGGCGTCCCTGCTCGCCGTCGGCTACTCGCACTGGTCCACGCGACATGGCCATGCGGACAATGGTGACGAGGAGACGGACCGGCTGCTCGAAACGCCGCTCGGCGCACCTGCACCAGCTGCCGCCTGAACACCGCCTGAGGGCGGCCACGGCACGGTCGGCCGGGTCGGGGCTTGCGCCGCGCCGAGTCAGCGGAAGCCGAGGTCGGTATTCGCAAGCGGGTGGTCGGTGCAGGACTGGATGCGACGAAGGGGTCAGACCCTTTCGTCGCATTGACCGCCGTACACAGACGACCTATCACCGGGCACCCGCGCGGGAATGCGACGAAGGGGTCTGACCCCTTCGTCGCATCCACCCTGCCGTTGCCCTCCGCCCTACTTGGTCATGCCGTCGCTCAC
>CAJCBN010000066.1 GCA_903960645.1 uncultured Actinomycetes bacterium
CCGCACGCTGACCGCCTTCGTCGGCGCCGGCGGCGAGGTGCCGACGCTGCCGCTCCTCGACGCTCTGGTCGCGGATGGCCGCCGCGTGCTGCTGCCGATCACCCTCGACGACATGCAGCTCGACTGGGCCGAGTACACGGGGGCGGCCGACCTGGCCCCGGCGGCGTTCGGCCTGCTTGAGCCGACCGGCCCGCGGCTCGGCCTCGATGCCATCGCGGCTGCAGACGTCATCCTCGCGCCTGCGCTCGCGATCGACCGCTTGGGTCACCGGCTCGGGCAGGGCGGCGGCTGTTACGACCGCGCACTGCCGCGTGCCTCCGGCGAGGTGATCGCCATCGTCGCCGACGACGAGCTCGTCGAGTCCGTCCCGACCGAGGCGCACGACCTCCCCGTCGCCGCCGTCGTGACACCCTCCGCCGGCCTCATGCGCTTCCCGCGCGGCTGAGCCCACTTCCCGCGCCACCCCGGCACGCCCTCGACCGGCCCCGCGCGAGACACGTCCCACCCCTCTCGGCGATGCTGGTCGGACGGGATCGGCCACCACCGACCCCGCGCCGCGCATGCCCGAAATCGCCGCAGATTTCCGCACTGTGCGGGCGCGCAGCGGGTGTGACGAAGATGGCACACGCAACCACGCCGTTTTGTTGCGTTTTTCCGGACACGATGGGCCCGGGCCCATCCTGTCCCGCCAAGAATGGCTTGGTT
The DNA here is from genome assembly GCA_903960645.1 of uncultured Actinomycetes bacterium. Lineage (GTDB taxonomy): Bacteria > Actinomycetota > Thermoleophilia > Gaiellales > F1-60-MAGs149 > F1-60-MAGs149. The sequence continues at coordinate 706 of CAJCBN010000066.1, forward strand.
GCGAGGAAAATTTAGGTGTGACGAAGATGGCGCACGTAGCCATGCGGGTTTGTGGCGGTGGTGGCTGGACAAGGTGGGCCCGGGCCCATCGTGTCCGGTGGGGCAGGGGCGGTGGCCTGCCGGCGAGGGTGGCGTGGGCGGTACGCTCCGCGCATGGCTGAGCTGGGCGCGCACGGGATCAGGAACGCGGAGCAGGAGGCGCACTACGCGCAGCTGCAGGAGCAGCGCGGGCGGCTCGATGGGCTGTACGGAACGCTCACGCTGCACCGTGGGCTGGCGGAGATGATGCTCGAGATCGGACGCTTCTACCGGACGGCGGCGACGGTGCCGGATCGGTACCGGGAGGCGGCGACGCTGGCGGTGGCCAACGAGACGCGCTGTGCGTACGTGTGGTCGAAGCACGAGCCGACGGCGCGCACCGCCGGCATGCCGCAGGCCGCGATCGAGGCGCTGCGCGCCGGACGCTACGACGACGTCGCGCTGGCTGACGAGGAGCGCGACGCCGTGGCGGTGGCGCTCGCGGCGCTGGCGCTCCGGTCCGTGCCCGCCGAGCTGCAGGAGCGTGTCATCGAGCGCTGGGGCGTCGAAGGGCTGCTCGAGTTGAGCGTGCTTGCGGGCGTCTACCGGATGATCGCCGGCTACCTCGCCTCGATCGACGTGCCGCTGCCACCGGATGGCGCAGACCCGTGGGGTCCAGACCCAGGACCGGGCCTCGGCGGCGCGTAGGCGCTAGATCGCCGGGCGGCGATCCGCCCACGGGCGCACCGCCTCGACGGCCGCGCCGATCCGCAACGCCACATCGTCGCGATCCTTGCGCGCGACGATCTGCAGGCCCACGGGCAGGCCATCGTCCGACCAGCCGGCCGGCACGCTCAGCGCCGGGCAGGGACTTGTGAAGTTGAACTGGCTCGTCATGTCGAGCGCGTGGTAGCGGCCGTCGTCCTGCATGTAGTACTGCGCGTACTCGTCCGTATCGATCGGCAGTGGCAGTTGCGCCATCGTCGGGCAGAGGAACGCGTCGAACGAGCGGTGCACCACGGCCAGCTGCTCCCACGCGCGCTGTCGAACCAGCTCGAGGCGCTTGAAGGTGACGGCATCCATCTTGAGGCCGTGCTCGATCAGTCGCCGCACCGTCGGATCCATGCGGTCGCCGAACTCCGGCAGGGTGTCGCCGAACCAGGCCGCCAGGTAGACGCTCCAGTGCTCGCCCCAGGCGTCGGCGACCTCGCGCGTCCAGCCGAGCTCGACCTCCTCGACGATCGCGCCGGCGTCCGCAAGGGCGTCCACCGTGGCGCGCACCTCGCGCTCGACCTGGCTGTCGACCGCGTAGTCGCCGAGATCCATGTCGAGCGCGAGCCGGAGCCCGCGCACGTCGCTCGGGATGGGCGTGGACCAATCGAGCGTGGCGGTCAGGGAGAGGGCGTCGCGGTCGTCGTAGCCGGCGGCGGCCAGCAGGAACAGCCGCGCATCATCGATCGTCCGAGCGAGCGGCCCGAAGTGGTGGATCGTGTCCCAGCTCGAGGGCACGACGTCGAGTGGAATGCGTCCGAAGGCGGGCTTGAGCCCGACGAGGCCGCAGTAGCTCGCGGGAATGCGCACGGAACCACCCATGTCGGTGCCCTCGGCGAGCGGCACGCAGCCGGTCGCCACGGCGACGGCCGAGCCGCCCGACGAGCCGCCGGGGTTCAACGCCGGATTCCACGGGTTGCGGGTCGGGCCCCACAGCGGGCTGCGTGTGAAGCTCGAGTACGCGAACTCCGGCGTGGTGGTCTTGCCGACCACGATCGCGCCGGCCGCCTGGAGTCGCTCGACGATGACGCTGTCGTGGTCGGGCACGTGGTGCTCATGTGAGAACGAGCCGAGGGTCGTACGGTCACCCTTGGTCGGCGTGAGATCCTTGATCGCGATCGGCACGCCGTGCAGCGGGCCGAGCGGCTGGCCGGCCGCGACCGCCTGCTCGGCGAGTCGTGCCTGCTCGAGCGCCCGCTCGGGGAAGGTGAAGCAGAAGCAGTTGAGCTGCGGCTGCACCTCGGCGATGCGATCGAGGGAGCTCTGCACCGCGGCGACGGGGGAGAGGTCGCCGGTGGCGATACGCGCCGCCATGTCGCCGGCGGATAGCTGCCAGATGGATTCGCTCATGCGGAGAACCGTAGCGCGGAGCCAGCCGCCGACGGCGTCGGGCATCCACTACCGTTGAGCCATGAGCGCTGCCCCGCCAGCCCCACCGCACGGCGCGGTGCTGTTTCGGCATCGCCGCCGGATGCCCGCGCTGCACTTCGGAGTCGTCGGCGGGCTCTTCCTGCTGCTCGCCTGCCTGGACGCGTCGACGCCGCTCTGGCGGATCGTCCTCGCGCTCGGCGCGGTCGCGGCGGTCGCGCTCGGCGTGCTGGGACGCCAGCGGCTCGTCGTCGAGGACCAGCTGGTCACGGACGAGGCGGTGGCCGTGACGCGCCCCGACGGCACGTACGTCGAGATCCCGTTCGCGCAGCTGACGCGAGTGGCCACCAAGCGCAACGGCATGGTCTTCACCCGCGAGGACGGCGCGGTGCTGGCGTTCAACCGCTCGCCCCACGCGCACCGCGTGCGGGGGCTCCTCGCGGCCGCCGCGCCGAGCGTCGAGTGGGTGGACGAGGTCGATCCGGCCTGCGACACCTGAGGTCTGCGCTGGTAGCCGGCCCGTGCGGTCGGCACAGTCCCGCAACAGCGATGTATTCGGCGCTGACGCTGGTACCGTGACGCCATGAATGCCGCCACCCTTCGCCTTGCCGTCATCCCGCGCACGGGGATCCTCACTGACGCCCTGCTGATCCTCGGCGGTGCGATGTTCCTCGCGCTCTGCGCGCAGGTCTCGTTCCAGCTGCCGTTCACACCGGTGCCGCTCACGCTGCAGACGTTCGGCGTGCTGCTGGTCGGCGCATCGTATGGCGCGGCGCGCGGCGGCCTGACGGCGGCGGTGTACATCCTGTTCGGCATCGTCGGCCTGCCGGTCTTCGCGGATCGCGCGCACGGCCTCGACGTCGTGCTCGGCGCGACCGGCGGCTACCTGCTCGGCTTCATCCTCGCGGCCGTCGTGGTGGGCTGGCTCGCCCAGCGCCAGTGGGATCGCCGCTTCTCGTCGGCGGTGACCGCGATGCTGACCGGCACCGTGATCATCTACGTCTGCGGTCTCGTCTGGCTGAAGCAGGATCAGGGCCTCGACCTCGCGACGACGCTGGAGTACGGCCTCTACCCGTTCGTGCCCGGCGATCTGCTCAAACTCTACCTGGCTGGCGCGCTCCTGCCGGGTGCCTGGCGCCTGCTCGGACGGCTGCGCGGCTAGTCGCCGTTGGCGGGCTCCGGCCACACGAATAAAACGCCTGTAACATGCCCGCCGTGACCACGTTTCCCAGCACCGCCGAGGTCGTCATCATCGGCGGTGGCGCCGTGGGTCTGAGCGTCGCCTACGCCCTCGCGCAGCGCGGGGTCGCGGCGGTGGTGCTGGAGCGCGCCCGCGTCGGCAGCGGGGCCTCCTCGGGTACGGCCTGCATGATCACGCCGAGCCATTCTGATCGCACGGCGTCGCCCGCGGCCCTGCGGGACGGCCTGCGCTTCCTGCTGGATCCGAAGGCACCGCTGAAGCTGCGGCCGAAGCCGAGCGAGCTTGCGTGGGTTGCGCGCTTCACGGCCGCGTCGCTCAGCGAGGAGCGGGCGGAGGAGGGCACGCAACTGCTGCGCGAGCTCGCCATCCGCAGCACGCAGCTGCACCGTGAGTGGAGCGAGCAGCTCGGCACCGGGCTCGAGATGAACGGCACGCTCAACCTCTGGTCGGGGCCGGACGCCGAGGCGAAGCGCGCGGCGGTGGTGAAGACGGCGCGGGACGGCGGGCTCGAGATGGAAGAGCTCGACGCG
>CAJCBN010000067.1 GCA_903960645.1 uncultured Actinomycetes bacterium
CGCGTACCGAGGACGAGGAGGCGAAGCTGCGCAGCGGCCCGCCACCGGTCGTCGCGGCGGCGCGTGGAGGAGCGCTCGGAGCGTGAGGGGCCTTGCCTGCGCGGTGCTGCTCGTCCTCACCGCCGCTGTCGCCGCCTCCTGTGGCCTTGAGCCGCGGCCGCGCACGCTGCCGGCGGGCTTCGCCGAGCCCCGCTTCCTGCTGATCTCCGACGAGGCACAGGGAGCGCTGCTGATCGGCGGCGATTACGGCCTGCAGTACAGCCTCAACGGGGGGCGCACCTGGCTGCTGCCGGCCGGCGGTCGCCAGCCGGCGGTCGCGGCGACCGCGTACGCGGATCGCATCCTCGTCTCGCGGGGCACGACCGCGCAGGTGTACCCCTACGACCTGACGGGCGAGGGCAATCCCCGCGTCGTCTGGCCCTTCGACGGGGCCGTCATCCACCTCGCCGGCAGCGCGCGACGACAGCGGATCTGGGCGGTCACCCGGGAGGGCGGGATACGCCTGCGCTACTCCAACGACGGTGGTGCGTACTGGTGGTCAATGCCGGCACTCGGTCTCTGCCCACAGCCGCGCGGGCTCGCGGTCGGGGCACCGAAGGGGCGGGCGAATGAGCGCCTGTGGGTGGCCTGCGGTCGTCGCGGGCTGCTGGTCTCGGACGATCTCGGTGTCAGCTTTCAGCGGGTGCCCGGTATCTCGAACGCGCGGTCCGTGGCGGCGGCACGCTCGACGCCGGGGCGCGTCGCGGTGACGACGCCGCAGGTGCTCGTGACGCGCGATGCGGGACGCACGTGGAGTCTCAGCGGCCTGAACGCCAACGCCGTCGCGATCGATCCCCGCAATCCGGATCTCGTCTTCGCGGTCGGCGCGGACGGTCGTCTACTCGCGTCGCTCGACGGCGGGAAATCGTTCTAGCGGGAACCGTTGCCGCCGGCGACCCTGCCTCAGGGGCGGAGCGCGGTATCGCCCTCGGCGAGATCCATCAGCCACTCGGGCACCCGCAGCGGGCGTCCCTCACGGTTGACGCAGGCGTGCGTGGTGACGGCCGATAGCGCGACCTCATCGGCGACCGTGACGAGGTAGGCGATCTGCAGCAGGGTGCGCGAAACCTCGGCGACGCCCGCGTGCACGGTGACCGGCTCGCCGAAGCGCACGGAGCGGCGGTACCGCGCGACCACGTCGACGACGGCGAGATCGAGTCCACCGCTGTGCACCTCCGCGTAGTCGTGCCCGCCGTGCGCGAGCAGCGCGACTCGCGTCTCCTCCAGCCAGGGGATGTACGAGGCGTGGTGGACGACGCCCATCGCGTCGGTCTCCGCGAAGCGCACGCGGATCGGGTGGGCGAACGGGTAGCGCTCGGTGGCGAGCGGGGGATCGACGAGCGCGTGGGCCACGCTCAGGCGTCCGCCTCGGCGGTCGGGTGGATCCGGCCCGTCGTGTCCTTCAGGCGCTGGCCGGAGCGGCCGGAGCGGTAGGCGATGATCTCGGCGAGGATCGCGACGGCCGTCTCGGCGGGGGAGTGCGCGCCGATGTCGAGGCCGACGGGGCCGTGGATGCGGCCGATCTGCTCCTCGGTATTGCCCGACTCGAGCAGGCGCTGGTTGCGCTTCTCCTGCGTCCGGCGCGAGCCGAGGGCGCCGACGTAGCCGACGCCGAGATTGAGCGCGAGCGAAATCGCCGGATCGTCGATCTTCTGGTCGTGGGTCAGCACCACGAGGTGGTCGGCCGCCTCGAGCTCGAGCTCGGGGTACGCCTTGTCGGGCCAAGACGTCAGCAGCACGTCGGTGCTCGGCATGCGCTCCTTGGTGCCGAACTTCGTGCGTGGATCGACGACGGCGGTGCGCCAGCCGAGCGTGCCGGCCATCCGGCACAGCGCTTCGGCCGTATCGACGGCGCCGACCACAACGACGCGCGGGGCGGGGTGGATGCTCTCGACGAACAGCGTGACGCCGTCCTCGAGGTCGGTCGCGCTGGAGGCTTCAGTCGCGACGGCCTCGGCGATGGCCTCCTCCGCCACCGTCCGGAGCGTCCCCGTGAGATCGCCCGTCAGCCCGTCCGTGTCGGCATCGAAGCAGAGCACGCGCCCGTTCTGGTCGCCACCGAAGACGTGTGCGATCGCCCCGCGACGCAGCGCCGGGCGCGGGCGGTAGGGCTCGAGCGACACCCACAGTTCGCCGCCGCAGGCCAGTCCCACCTGGAGCGCGAGGTCGTCGGAGATGCCGTAGTGCATCAGGCGCGGGGCGTCCTCGCCGCCCGCGAAGAGCTCGTGGGCGGCGCTGTAGATGTCGCCCTCGACGCAGCCGCCGGAGACCGAGCCGGCCATCTCGCCGCTCGACGAGACGGCGAAGACGCTGCCGATCGGCCGCGGGGCGGAGCGGTAGGTGCGTACGACGGTCGCCAGCGCGACCTGATCGCCGCGGGCGGCCCAGGCGGCCGCGGTCTGCAGGGTCTCGTCGTTCATGCCGCTGCCCGCAGCGTGGCAGGTCGAACGCCCGAGCGTCGCCCGTCGACCTGGCGCAGCGCCTCGGCGAGCGACTCGAGCGCGGCGAGGTTGTGGCCGGGCAGGAAGACGTCGACGTACGGGAGCGCCGCGGCCATGCCGGCGGCGAGCGGCTCGTACCCGACGGTGCCTTTGAGTGGGTTGACCCAGATGATCGAGTGGCAGCGGCGGCGCAGGCGCGCCATCTCGGCGGCGAGCGTGGTGACGTCGCCCCGCTCCCAGCCGTCGGACACGATCACGACGACCGCGCCGCGCGTCAGGCCGCGGCGGCCGTAGAGGTCGTTGAAGGCCTTGAGGTTGTCGCCGATGCGCGTGCCGCCGGCCCAGTCGGGCACGGCGCGGGCAGCGCGCTGCAGCGAGGCCTCGGGGTCGTAGCCGCCGAGGAACGGGGTCAGCCGCGTCAGCCGCGTGCCGAAGGTGAACGCCTCGACCTTGCGGCCTGCGCTGACGGCGGCCTGGAGGAACAACACGAGCGCTCGGCTGTACGGCTCCATCGAGCCGGAGACGTCGCACAGGAAGACGACGCGCCGCTCGACCCGCTTGGGCCGCCGGAACACGCGCTCGATCGGCTCTCCCTGGTGGCGCATGGCGCGGCGCAGAGTCTCGCGCGGTGCGAGCTGCGCACCGTTCGCGGCGAGCTCGAGTCGGCGCGACCGGCGGGTCGGCAGCACGCGCACGAGCCGGTCCATCAGGCGCCGTAGGCGCAGCAGCTCGCTGCGGGTGAGCGTGGAGAAATCGCGCTCACGCAGGTTCTCGTCCGCGCTGTAGGCGGCGAGCACGTCGGGCTCCTCCTGCTCCTCGTCCTTGTCCTCGGGGTCGTCGCCCTCGTTCGGGTGCTTGGCGGGTGCCGGCGGCTGGGTGCGCTCGTCGATGCCGATGCCGAGGTCGGGGCGGCGACCTTCGTTGCGGGTCGGATCCTTCTCGAACCAGGCCCGGAAGGCGCGGTCGAACAGCTCGAGGTCGTCGCGGCGGGCGACGAGGGTGCAGGCGAGCGCGGCGTAGACCTCGTCGCGCCGGCGCAGGTCGATCGCGTCGAGCGCACGCAGCGCATCCTGGATGCGGCCGGGGCCGACCTCCACGCCGGCCTCGCGCAGAATGCGGCCGAACGTGACGAGCTTGCGGACGACGGCGTCGCCGGTGCTCATCAGCCGGCGGGGACGGAGGCGTCGTCGGCCGCGCTGCGGGCGCGCTCGACGAGCTGCTTGAGGTCGGCGTCACGGACGCGCCCGATGTCCTCGTGGAACTTGAGGACCGAGCCGAGCGTCAGGTCGACGACGTCGGCCTGAAGCTCCTGCTGGCCGAGCGCGAGCAGCGCCTGGGTCCAGTCGATCGTCTCGGCGATGCCCGGCTGCTTGGTGAGGTCAAGCGCGCGGATCTCGTGGACGAAGGCGGCGGCCTGCGCGGCGAGGCGCTCGGAGGCCTCGGGCACGCGGGCGCGGACGATACGGATCTCGCGATCGAGGTCGGGCATCTCGACCCACATGTAGAGGCAGCGGCGCTTGAGGGCCTCGTGCAGCTCGCGGGTGCGGTTCGAGGTGAGGAACACGATCGGACGACGCTCGGCCGTGATCGTGCCGAGCTCGGGAATCGTGACCTGGAAGTCCGACAGGAGCTCAAGCAGGAACGCCTCGAACTCGTCGTCGGCGCGGTCGATCTCGTCGATCAGGAGGACGGGTGGGACCTCGTCATCGCACGCGATTGCGTCGAGCAGCGGGCGGCGCTCGAGAAAGCGCGGTCCGAACAGCTCGTCCAGCATCTCGTCGCCGGACCGCTGCTCACCGGCGGCTTCGAGGCTGCGGATGTACAGCATCTGGCGCGCGTAGGCCCAGTCGTAGAGGGCGTGGGCGACGTCGATGCCCTCGTAGCACTGCAGGCGGATCAGGCGGGCGCCGAGCGCGTCGGCCACCACCTTGGCGAGCTCCGTCTTGCCGACGCCGGCCTCGCCCTCGAGCAGCAGTGGCTTCTCCAACGCGAGCTGGAGATAGACGGTCGTGGCGAGCCCGCGATCGGCGATGTACGAGCGCTCGGCGAGCGCGGCCTGGACGCCGTCGATGGATTCGCGCATCTGGCTCTGACTCACAGCGGTGCTCCCCGGGGATCGCGGTGGATGGACGATACCCTCCCAGCGGGCGTCGCGTGACTGCGGTGCCCTTCGCAGGCAGGCGGGAAGCCGCCGACAGGAGGTGTTCCATGGAGGACGTCGAGGCATTCGCGGCCCGAGCGGTCGCGGCGATGAACGATGAGGGGCTCGCCTGGGTGGGTAATCCCGCCACCGTGGCGGCGCTGCTCTCGCTCGCCGCCGATGCGGCGCACGGCGTGGTGCGACCGGCGGCGCCGATCGCGACGTTCCTGGCCGGCATCGAGCTCGGCCGTAGCGGCGGCGACCCGGCCGCCCTTGAGGCCGCGCTCACGCAGATCCGCGCGGCGATCCCCGGCTAAGACCAGCGCGCCGATGCGCAGTGAGGTCCGGGTTCCACGCGCGGCCGTCTAACTCCCGGAGTTGATCGCGTTGAAAATGTTGGCGAGCTCCGTGGAAAATCCGTCCTCATCGGCCGGCACCAACGACCAGACGCCGGGTTCGACCTGCGAGAACGCAAAGGGGGTCTTGAACGTGTCGCCCTTGCCATCGTCGACGGTGCAGGAGTACGTCTCCGTGTAGCTGGTCAGTTTCGGGCAGGTGATGGTGAAGTTCAGGTCGGCCGCC
>CAJCBN010000068.1 GCA_903960645.1 uncultured Actinomycetes bacterium
CAGGCCGAGTCGACGCTGTCGGTGAAGGTGCGGGCGGCCTCGAGCGAGTTAGTCACGATCGCCTCGGAGTGTCCCGTCGAGTGACGGTCGATGTGGTCGAGTGCCGCGTCGAGGTCGTCGACCACGCGCACGGCGAGGATCAGATCGAGGTACTCGGCGTCCCAATCAGCGTCGGTCGCCGCATTGATCTCGAAGCCGATCGCGGCGCGCGTGCGCTCATCGCCGCGCAGCTCGACGCCGGCGTCGCGCAGTGCGCCGAGCACGGGCGGAAGCAGGTCGAGGCGGTCGGCGTGCACGAGCAGCGTCTCGGCCGCGTTGCAGACGCCGGGGCGCTGGACCTTGGCGTTCATCGTGATCGACACGGCCATCGCGGGATCGGCGTCGCGATCGAGGTAGACGTGGCAGATGCCGCCGGCCGCCGCGAGCACGGGGATGCGGCTCTTCTCGAGCAGGAAGTCCTTGAGCGCCTCGCCGCCGCGCGGCACGACGATGTCGGCGGCGCCGGCGTCGCTGACGAGCTCGCCGAGGTCGTCGCGCGAGCCCTCGATGGGGATCACCACGTCCTCCGGCAGGCCGGTGTCGGCCAGGCCGGCCCGGACGGCGGCGCTCAGCGCGGCGTTCGTGTGCCGTGCAGAGGCCGAGCCACGCAGCAGCGCGACGTTGCCCGACTTGATGCACAGCGCGGCGACGTCGACCGTGACGTTCGGGCGTGCCTCGTAGACCACGAGCACGCGGCCGATCGGCACGCGCACCTTCGACAGCTCGAGGCCGTTGTGCAGGCGACGATCGTCGATCACGCGACCCACCGGGTCGGACAGGGCGGCGACGTCGCGCACGGCCGTCGACAGCGCGGCCAGGCGCGGCTCGTCGAGGGTGAGGCGGTCGATCAGCGCGGCCGACGTGCCCTCGGCGATGGCGGCGGCCACGTCGTGCGCGTTGGCGGCGAGGATTGCCGCGGCGTCGGTCTCGAGCCGGGAGGCGATGGCGGCCAGCGCCGCGTCACGGGTGTCGGTGCTGGCACTGCGGATGGCGCGCGCGGCGGCGCGGCCTCGGATGCTGATCTCACTCTGCGTTGTGGCGCTCATGGTCGCCAAGGATATCGGCTGGAGCGCATTGGGCGAGCGGTGCGGTTAGAGCAGCACGAGACGGTCGCGGTGCACGGCCAGGTCGGCGCCGCGCTTGCCGATCTGCTGCTTCAGCTCCGCATGGCCCATCTCGGTGATGCCACGGGCGAACACGACGCCCTTCGCATCGACCAGCTCGACGCCGTCGCCGGCCGCAAAGCGTCCACTGACGGCCTTGATCCCGACGGGCAAGAGCGATGCCCCGTCCTGTTCGAGCGCCTTGCGGGCGCCACCATCGACCTCGATCCGGCCCGTCGTCGGCAGGGCGTGGCGCAGCCAGAGCTTGTACGCCGACGGGGATGATCCCTTGGCCGGAAAGCGCGTGCCAATCTGCTCGCCAGCGATGGCGGCGGCGATCGAACCGCTGCGTCCTCCGTTGGCGATCACGCAGGCCGAGCCACCAGCGCGCGCCATCTCCGCGGCGACGACCTTCGAGCGCATGCCACCGCTACCCCAGCCAGAGCCGGCAGCAGCGGTATCGACCTCGTCGAGCACGGAGGCATCGGGCACCTCGCGCACCAGCGCCGCGTCGGGGTGCTTGGGGTCGCGGGTGTAGAGCCCCTCCTGGTCGGTCAGCAGCACCAGCAGGCGGGCGCCGAGCAGGACGGCAACCTGCGCGGCGAGCGCATCGTTGTCGCCGAAGGTGATCTCCTGCGTGGCGGTCGAGTCGTTCTCGTTGACGATCGGGGTGACGCCCCAGGTGAGCAGCGTCTCGAGCGTGTGGCGCGCGTTGAGGTACGACTCGCGGCGCTCGAAGTCGCTGGCGGCGAGCAGCACCTGACCGGTGCCGCGTCCGGAGCGGCCGAGGGCACGCTGCCACGCCTGCTGGAGGAGTGCCTGCCCGACGGCGGCCGCGGCCTGCAGCTCGGCGACCGTGCCGGGACGATCGATGCGACCGAGGTGCCCGAGACCGAGCGCGATGGCGCCCGAGGAGACGATGCAGATCGGGACGTCGGCCGACAGCGCGCCGAGCTCGTCGGCGACACGGTCGAGGCGGCTCTTGCGCAGGCGACCGCGCGCATCGACCAGCGTGGAGCTGCCGAACTTGATGACGACGGGGCGCGACATGCCGTCATCGTACGACGGTCGGGTCCGCGAACCTGCCGGCGCGCCCTACCGGATCGGGCGATCCCGCCCGGCCAGCTTGCGCACGGTGTCGGCGTCTTCGCCGGTGACGATCAGCTCGAAGATCGGCTTATCGCTCTTGAGCGTCTGCCGCGTGGTCAGCTTCGTCACGACGATGCCCATGCGCTGGCAGTACGTCAGCAGCCGATCGCGGTCGTTGCAGAGCAGGCGCCAAACCTCCTCCTGGAGGCGGCGGTCGAAGTCGGGCGCCATGCCGACCTCGCCGGTCAAGGCGACATCGACGGCCGCTCGGTACATCGCTGCGGGGTCATCCATCTCGCTCATGCTGCTCCAATCGCTCCTTCGAAGCGGGCGAGGACGATGTCCACATCGGCCTCGCTGATATTCAGTGGTGGCGCCAGCATGACAGCCTCGACCACGCGAGCGCCGACACGGGTGACGCAGCCGTAGATCATCAGGTGCTGTTCGTGGGCGGCGGCGACGACGCGCGCAGTGGCGCCGGCTCGCGGTGCGAGGCCCTCGCAGTCCTCGACCAACTCGATGCCCTGGAGGAGGCCCATGCCGCGCACCTGGCCGACGTGCGGGCTGGCCGCTGCGATCCGGTCGAGGCCGGCGCGGAGGCGTGCCCCCATCGTGGCGGCGTTCTCGAGCAGGCGCTCGTCCTGAATCACGCGGATCATCTCGGCGCCGACGGCGCAGCCGAGCGGGTAGCCGGAGAAGGTGTGGCCGACGGGAAAACCGTCGGGGCGCTGCATCAGCACCTCGGCGACGGGGCCGCTGGCGAGCATGCCGGAGAAGGGGACGATGCCACTGGTGACGCCCTTCGCGAAGGTGATGACGTCGGGCTCGACGTGCCACTGTTCGACGCCGAACCACGTGCCGGTGCGGCCGAAGCCGGTGATCGTCTCGTCGCAGATCATCAGCAGCTCGTAGCGGGTGCAGAGCTCGCGCACGCCCTGCAGGTAGCCGTCCGGTGGCGTCAGTGCCGCGCCGCTCGCCCCGGTGATCGGCTCGATGAAGACGGCACCGACGGTCGCCGGATCGCGCGCGAGGATGGCCGCCTCGAGCTCGCCGAGCGCGTACGCGCACTCCTCGGCGGGGGTGCGCCGCGCGCCGATGTCGGCGCCGGGCGTGGGGGCCACGGCGTTCGGGTCGAGCAGCGCCTCGTAGGCGTCGCGCCGCGCCGTGCCCGACAGCCCGAGGGCGCCGACGGTCGAGCCGTGGTACGACGGCACGCGCGAGATCAGCCCGGTCTTCTCGGGCCGGCCCAGCTGCTGCCAGTAGAGGAAGACGAGGTTGATCGCCGACTCCACCGACTCCGATCCGGACGAGTTGAAGAACGCCCAGGTGTCGGGCAGCGGCGAGATCTCGCGCAGCAGCTCGGCGAGCTCGAGCATCGGCTCGTTCGAGAAGGAGAAGCGGTACGTGAACGTCAGCTGCTCGGCCTGGCGCTTGAGCGCCTCCACGAGCCGCGGATGGCAGTGGCCGACGCTCATCACCATGGCGCCGCCGCACGCGTCGATCCACTCCTGGCCGTCGCTCGTCCAGATGCGGCAGCCTTCGCCGCGCACGGCCGTGGGCAGCACGCGTCCCGGCGTGGCGGTGAGCGAGAAGTCGCGCGGGCCGGACATGACGCTCAGTGTGCCGCACGGGGTGCTGGCTCTGCGGCGGCGGCGAATGCGCGGCATGATTCGGCTGTGGGATCGAGAGGCACAGCAGCACGCATGCTCGTCGTGGCGACCTGCGTCGCGGTCGCTGCGGTGGTTGCCGCCTGCGGCTCTTCCGGTGGTGCTGCGACGGACGCTGACTCGATCAATCCGCTGACCGCCACGGTTCCGGCGTCGACGCTTCCCGCCGACACGCCGGTCGAGCCGGGCATTCTCCGGGTGACGGGCGAGCAGTCGCTCGCCTACGACCTCGTGCGCTCGGGCGCCGGCCTCGGCTTCGTCGGCGCCGAGGGGCTGAGCATGCGGATGGCGTCGGCGTCGTCGGAGGACGAGGTGCTCGAGGCGCTGCGCACCGGCGAGGCCGACGCGGCGGTCGTCTCGTCCGAGCAGGCGCTCTCGTTCGCCTCGCAGGGCCTGGAACTCCGGGTCGTCCTGCTGCTCACCACCGTCACGTCCGGCGAGCTGATCCTCGCGGATCCGGCGATCACCGATGTCCCCGAGCTGGTCGGCCGTCGCGTCGCCTTTGCGGCCGACACGCGCGGCGAGCTGCTGCTGCGCGGGACGTTGGCGGCGCAGGACGTCCCGGTCACCGAGGTCGACCTGGTGGACACCGGCGGCCTCAATCCTGCACTGTCGATCGTGTCCGGTGCCGCCGACGCCGCGACGGTCGATGCCGTGCAGGCCGCGGCAGCGAGCACCGTCGACCCCGAGCCCGTCGCGTTGGCCACGGCCGGGGACCAGCCGGGGCTCCTGTCGCACGTGCTCATCGTCCGCACGGCGACGGCGGCCACGCAGCCTGGCCAGCTTCTCGCCTTCACCCGTGCCTGGCAGGTGCTCTACCTCTACGAGCGCGATGCGGTCGAGGAGATCGCGGGCGGTATCAGTCGCCGCCGGGCCGTCGACATCGAGGTCGTGCTGGCCGAGCTCGCCGGCAGTGAGGTCTACGACGTGCCCGCCAACGGCGTGGAGCTGTTCCTCGGTGGCCAGTACTACGACTACACGCTGCGGCGGATCCGCGCAGCTGCGACGGCAGCGGGGTGGCTGGACGGTCCGGTCGACGAGCGCGCCCTGATCGACGGGGTCTTTGCGCAGACGATCGCCAGTCAGCCATGATGTCCGCATGAACCAATCGCGCATCGTGCTTGACGGCGGGCCGCTCACGCGCGGCGATGTCGTCGCGATTGCCACGGCTACGGTCGAGCTCGAGCTCGGCGCCACCGCGCGCACCCGTATCGCCGCCGCCGCCGAGTTGATCAGCCGCGTCGCCGCGGCGGGTGAGCCGGTCTACGGCGTGACGACCGGTTTCGGGTCGCTCGAGTCGGTGCGCATCCCGGACGACCGGCTCTCCGAGCTCCAGCTCAACATCGTTCGCAGCCATGCCGTCGGCGTCGGCGACCCGCTGCCCCGTGAGGTGGTGCGGGGCATGATGGGCCTGCTCGCGGCCTCGTTGTCGCGCGGGCATTCCGGCGTCCGGGTGGAGATCGTTGAGGTGCTGATCGCGCTGCTCAACGCGGGTGTCACCCCGGTCGTGCCGTCGCGTGGCTCCGTCGGTGCGAGTGGCGATCTCGCGCCGCTCGCCCATCTGGCGCTCGTCGTGATCGGCGAGGGCGAGGCCATCACCGCGACGGGCGAGCGCGTCGACGGTGCGGCGGCGCTGCGCCTCGTCGGCGTCGACCCGATTGCGCTGGGGCCGAAGGAGGGCCTGGCTCTGCTCAACGGCACTCACCTGATGGCCGCGATCGGCGCGCTGGCGCTGACCGAGGCGGATCACCTCTACGCCGCTGCCCAGATTGCTGCGGCGATGAGCGTCGACGCCCTGCTCGGGTCGTCGGTGCCGTTCGACCCGCGTCTGCATGCGCTGCGCAACCGGGCGGAGCAGCAGGCCGTCGCTGCGCGCCTGCTCGAGCTGATGGACGGCTCGGAGATGCGCGACAGCCATCGCGACTGCGAGCGGGTGCAGGACGCCTACACGCTGCGCTGCATCCCGCAGGTGCTCGGCGCCTTCGGCGAGGCGCTCGCCTACGTGGACCGGGCGATCGAGCCGGAGTTCGGCGCGGTCACCGACAACCCGCTCCTCTTCGTGGAGGACGGCGACGTGCTGAGCGGGGGCAACTTCCATGGCCAGCCGCTGTCGCTGCCGCTCGATGTGCTGACGATCGCCGTGCAGGAGCTCGCGGCGTTCTCCGAGCGCCGCATCTTCCGCCTGATGGACGGGCGCAGTGGCGACCCGCACTCACTGCCGCCGTTCCTGATCGCGGACCCCGGCACGAAGTCGGGGCTGATGATCGCGCAGTACATGGCTGCGAGCCTCGTGGCCGAGGGCGCGGTGCTCTCGCACCCGGCGGGCGTGGGGAGCCTGCCGACGAGCGCCGGCCAGGAGGACTTCAATTCGATGGGCGCGACGGCGGGCCTGCAGGCGCTGCAGGTGCTCGCCTTGGCGCGCCGCGTCGTCGCCGTCGAGCTGATTGCCGCCGCACAGGGCTTCGACCTCCGGCGCCCGCTGCGCTCCGGTCCGCTGCTGGAGGAGCAGTACGGACGCGTGCGCGAGCTGTCCCCGCCGCTCGTCGAGGACCGCTCGCAGGCCGCCGAGTTCGAGGCGGTCGCCGAGGCGATCCGGCAGGGGCGCTTCCGCTAGGGAGCGGGGCGGCTGCGTCGCCTACGCGATCGTCGCGAGGTAGACCTCGCCGTCGATCACCACGAGCGTGCCGCCGTCGTCGACCTGCAGTGCGTCCTGCTCACCGAGCACGTGCTCCTCGTCGTCGATCGCCACGGTCGCCGAGCCGCCCAGCGCGATCGCGAAGGCGGTCGGTGCGTCGATGCGCATCTCGTCGCCGATGTGCAGGATGGCGA
>CAJCBN010000069.1 GCA_903960645.1 uncultured Actinomycetes bacterium
CCGTTCTTGAGGCCGGAGACGAGCAGGGACGCGCCGAGGATCAGCAGCACGTTGCCGAGCACGGAGCCGATGATCGAGTAGCGCGCCACGTCGATCAGCGCGCCGCCCTCGCGGATCGCCAGCACGACGATGATCAGCTCGGCCGCGTTGCCGAAGGTGGCGTTGAGCAGCGCTGAGATGCGCGGCCCCGCCGCCTCACCGGCCTGCTCGGTGGCGATGCCGAGCACGTGGGCCATGCCTGCGACGGCGATGCCGGCGACGATAAAGATCAGCACGTAGCTCGCGTGGGTGAACTCGAGCACGAAGGCGAACGCGGCTACGAGGCCGATCGCGGCGAACTGGATCCACTCGGAACGGCTGATGCCCGGTGTGTGCGCGTGGGCGGCCATGGAGCCAGCATAGGTGGGGAGCGGTATCGTGGACGCGCATGCGCGTGCTCCTGACGAACGACGACGGCATCGATTCGCCGGGGATCCATGCACTGGCCCGGGCGCTCGCGACGGTCGCCGAGGTGATCGTCGTCGCTCCGGCCTCCAACCAGAGCGCCGTCGCCCGCGGTATCACCATCCGGGGCACGCTCGAGATCGAGGAGCGTGATGACGTGGCGGGCGCCACGGCCGCGTATGCCGTCAGCGGCACACCGGTCGACTGCGTGCGCTTCGCCGTGGCGACCGAGCCGGACTCACGGTTCGATCTCGTCGTGGCGGGTGCCAACCTCGGCCTCAATCTCGGCGACGACGTCACCTACTCGGGGACCGTCGCGGCGGCCATGGAGGGGGTGCTGCTCGGCACGCCTGGTCTCGCGGTCTCTCAGCAGTCGATGGGCGGCGAGCTGCACCACACCCGCGACGGCGCCTACGAGTTCGCCACCGCCGAGCGCATCGTGCCGCACCTTGCCAAGCGGCTCGCCTCGGGCGACCTCGGTCGCGACGTGCTGCTCAACGTCAATTGCCCGACCGGCGTGCCGCAGGGCATCCGTATCTGCAAGCTGGGGCGCCGCATCTGGGCAGACCAGATCGAGCTCGCCGAGGAGCACGACGGCCGGCGCCGCTTCCGTCTCTACTCCGGCGACGCCGACTACCACCGTGCGCCCGGCACCGACTTCGAGGCCGTCGCCGACGGGACGGTTGCGATCACCGCACTGCACGTCGACTGGGAGCACCCCGAGGGCACCACGCTGCTGGCGGGGCTGACCGGGCTCCTCGACGACGCCTGAGCACGGCGGCGCCACTCAGCGCATCGGAGCGTACGGACCCGCGGCGTCGACCACGACGGACAGCACGCTGCCCCGGCCATCCGGCCGCGGCTCGAGCTGCCAAGGCGACGAGCCCGCCCGATCGAAGACCGTGGAGCCGAGTCCGGCGGCGCCGCCCCTAGGGCCGACGCCGTCGTCGGTGATGGTGATCGTGATGCTGCGATCCGTGGTCGTCAGCGCAACGCCGACGGTCGTCGCGGCGCCTCCGGCGTCTCGCCGAGTTGGGGGGGCGCGCAGGGGGTCCCCGCTGCGCGTGGACCGCTGCGCGGGGGTGTGGTGACATCGAACCTGTGCTGCGACCGCTGAAGTGCGGTCTTTAGTCGTCCTGCCAGGCATTGGGGGCGGAGCTGGATTGTTCCTCGACCACGAGGTCCAGGCGGGAGGGCGGCGGCAGGTCGTCTCGCTCCTCTCCGTCGAACCTGTGCTCTCGCAGCAGGACCTGAGCGACGCGGAGGCGGTCGATGGCGGAGGGGGCGGCGGCGCCGATGAGCTGGCCGTCGGCCAGCCAGTCGCAGATCTCGTCGAGCAGGTCGCAGGCGGCGATCAGGGAGGCGCCCGGCGAGAACTCGGGGTCGCCACCAGTCACGTTGAGGACGAGAGCCGCCGCCAGCTCGTCCCCGTCCATGCGCAGCACATCACCGCGGCGGGTCTTCCAGGCGGCGCCGGTAACGGGCGCGGACAGGAGGCGGGCGGCCTGGGCCTGGCCCATCGCCAGCCGGGCCTGGTCGCCGCGCAGACGACCCTCACGCAGCAGGCGCTCGACGCCGAGGATCAGCAGCAGCCCGAACGCCGTGCGGCGGCGGCCGCGCTCGATCACCGGCGAGGGCGCCGACCAGTAGATCTGGCGCTGCAGAGGAGTGAGCGAGGAGTTCGACATCAGAGAAAGCGTAGACCCGACCGCACTGCCTTTCGATGACGGAGCGCCGCCGGATGGGCGCGCTACGTTGCCTGCATGCACGCCCTTCGCTGGCCCGTGGTCCTGTTCGACCTCGATGGCACCGTGCTCGACACCGTCGAGCTGATCCGCGCGTCCCACGAGCACGCCCTGCGCGAGGTTCTCGGCAGCGCGCCATCCGACGACGAGATCATGGCCGGTATCGGCACGCCGCTGATGGAGCAGATGGAGAAGTTCAGCCCTGACGACGCCGAGGAGCTGTTCCACACGTACCGCCGCTGGAACCACGCCAACACGGCGCGTCTGATCCGGCGCTACGACGGCATCGAGGAGCTGCTCCTCGAGCTCGAGGCGGAGGGTGCGCGGCTCGGCATCGTCACGTCCAAGATGAAGGACGCCGTCGATCTCGCCTGGGCTGCGCTCCCGTCGCCGATCGTCTGGGATGTGATCATCACGACCGAGGACACGCCCGTCCACAAGCCGCACCCGGCGCCCGTGTTGAAGGCGCTGGAGCGGCTGGGCGCGACCCCGGAGCAGGCCGTCTACATCGGCGACTCGCCGTTCGACCTGCAGTCGGCCAACGCCGCGGGCTGTGCGGCGATCGGCGTGACGTGGGGCGTGTTCAAGCGCGAGGTGCTCGCGCAGGAGCATCCGCTCGCGATCGTCGACACGCCGGCCGAGCTGCTCGAGGTGCTGGCCGGGTGAGCATCGAGCGCGTCTCGGAGCTGACGGCGCAGCTGCGCGCTTGGGATCGCGCGTACTACCTCGAGGACGCACCGGTCGTCGACGATGCCACCTACGACACCGCACTGCGTGAGCTACGCGAGCTCGAGGCGGCGGATCCCGCCCTCGTACGACCCGACTCGCCCACGCAGCGGGTCGGCGGCGGGGTCGCAGCGGGCTTCACCGAGACGCCGCACCTGCGGCCGATGCTGTCGCTCGCCAACGCGCGCGACGACGACGAGCTCCTCGCCTGGGACCAGCGCCTCGAGAAGCAGCTCGCCGAGGCCGGGCACGAGGGCGAGCCCGTGTTCATCGTCGAGCCGAAGATCGACGGACTCGCGCTGTCGCTCGTCTACCGCGACGGGCTGCTCGAGCGAGCCGTCACCCGTGGCGACGGCGAGCGCGGCGAGGACGTCACGACCAACGTCCGCACGATCCGCGCGGTACCGCTGTCGCTCGATGATCCGCACCCGCCGGCGCTGATCGAGGTGCGCGGCGAGTGCTACATCCCGCTCGAGGCGTTCAAGCGTCTCAACGAGGAGCGTCTCGACGCCGGGCTCCCCGTCTACATGAACCCGCGCAATACGGCGGCCGGATCGCTGCGG
The DNA here is from genome assembly GCA_903960645.1 of uncultured Actinomycetes bacterium. GTDB lineage: Bacteria > Actinomycetota > Thermoleophilia > Gaiellales > F1-60-MAGs149 > F1-60-MAGs149. The sequence goes on from CAJCBN010000069.1 coordinate 3,479, forward strand.
CAGCTTGATCCCGCGATCACGGCCGAGCGACCACTGTCCTTCTGGAGCTATGCGATCGGCGCGCTCGAGGGCATCGAGTTCCACTCGCACCATGAGGCACTCGGATGGCTCGCGGCGCGCGGCTTCCCCGTCAACCCGCGGATCGCGACGATGACCGGCATCGAGGCGGTGCGCGAAGCCTGCCACGCGATCGAGCGCGACCGCGAGGCGCTCGGCTACGACATCGACGGCGCCGTGGTGAAGGTCGACAGCCTCGCGCTCCAGGCCGCACTGGGTGCGGTGGGTCGCGACCCGCGCTGGGCGATCGCCTTCAAGTTCCCGCCGACCACGCGCACCACCAAGCTGCTCGCGATCGAGATCAACGTGGGGCGGACGGGTGCGCTCAATCCCTTTGCCGAGCTGGAGCCCGTGGAGGTCGGCGGCGTCGTCGTGCGGCACGCCACGCTGCACAACGAGGAGGACATCAACCGCAAGGACATCCGCGTCGGCGACACCGTCATCGTGCAGCGCGCGGGCGACGTGATCCCGCAGGTGATCGGGCCGGTGCTCGAGGATCGCAGTGGCGACGAGCAGGTCTTCAAGATGCCGGCCGACTGCCCCGCCTGTGGCGAGCCGGTCGTGAAGAACGAGGAGGACGCGAAGCACTTCTGCGTCAACCCACGCTGTCCGAGTCGTGACGTCGAGGGCATCAAGCACTTCATCTCGCGCAGCGCGATGGACATCGACGGCGTCGGCGAGAAACTCGTCGACCGCCTCTACGAGCTGGGGCTCGTGCGCCGCTCGAGTGACCTCTACGCGCTGACCGTCGACGACCTGCTGCCGCTCGAGGGCTTCCAGGAGACCTCCGCCAACAACACGGTCGCCGCCATCGTCGCCTCACGGGCGCGGCCGTTCGGCAACGTGCTGTTCGGACTCGGAATCCCGCACGTCGGCCTGATCACCGCGCAGGCGCTTGCGCGCGCGTTCGGCTCGATGGAGCGGCTGATGCAGGCCGGCGCCGACGAGATCGCCGAGGTCGACGGCGTCGGCCCGATCATCGCCGAGGCCGTCGCAGCCTGGTGCGCCGACCCCGAACGGCAGTCAGAGGTCGCGGCGCTGCGCGAGGCCGGTGTGACCCTCGAGCTGTCTGCCGACGAGCTGCCGGTCGCCGACGGCCCGCTGAGCGGCATGACGATCGTGGTGACCGGCACCCTTGAGGGCTTCAGCCGCGACGAGGCCAAGGCGGCGATCGAGGAGCTCGGCGGCAAGACGACCGACTCGGTCTCCAAGAAGACGTCGTACGTGGTCGTCGGCGCCTCGCCTGGTTCGAAGGTGGCCAAGGCCGAGCAGGCGGGCGTGCCGATCCTCGACGAAGCGGGCTTTCGAGCGCTGCTCGGCCGCTGATCGGCGATCAGGTTTGCTTTGGTGCCAGGCACCAAAGCAAACCTGGATGGCCTGCTCGGGGCCCGTTGGGGGGACGGATCGGCATTGGTGCCTGCCGGCTTTGCATTGGTGCCTGGCACCAAAGCAACGTTGATCGCCGGTCAGTCGTGGGCGGGGACGATGAAGCCGTCGGTGTCGATGCGCGCGCCGATCGCGGTCTCGGTGCCGAGCGGGCAGGTCGGCACGCCGGCAGGTCCGCGGATGACGAGGCGCTCGGCCTCGACCGTGGCCGGGTGGTCGGGCAGCGGCAGGCCGTAGGCGTCGAAGCGGTGGCGGTGCGGCTGGTTCATGGCGGCTGGCACGATCAGTCGTGGATCGGCGACTGCGTGGAGGACCGTGGTGCCGCTGAGGTCCAGCTGCGCGCAGAGGTCGGTCGCGACGAAGCCGTCGGCGACGAGCAGGCAGCGAGCCGGCGGGGCGGTGCTGTTGCGGCCGAGCCGACGGGCGAGGCCGGCCAGGAAGCGCGGGCCGCTCGCACCCGGCTCGGGCAGATCCGCGATGTCGACGCACGAGGCGACGATCACCCCAGGGCGGATCATTGGGGCATCGGCGAGCTCACCCACTGCCACCGGCGCGCCCACCTCAATCGCGGCCAGCGCGAGGGCGAGCAGCCACGGCTGGTCGAGCGGAGTGGCGATCAGCACCGGCTCGTCGGGCCGCAGCAGATCGCCAACCTGCTGGAATGCCCGCATCGCGGCGTGCAGCTCGGCGAGGCTGAAGGCGGTGCCGTCGCCGCCGATCACTGCGAGCTGGTCGTCACGGCGCTCCGCCGAGCGCAGCGCCAGTGCGTCGGGGTGGAGTGCGGCGTGGAGGACGCCGTGGGCGGCGAGGCGCTCCAGGGCGCGGCCGCCATCGCTCGTGGCGGCGGACGGCACGGCGACCTGGTCGACCCCGGTCTGCTGGGCCAGCGCGGCGGCGCGCACGGGAGTGGCGACGAGGGCGGCTGCGAGCGGAGGCTGCGCCAAGCCCAGACGCACCGTCAGGCCCGCCTCGAGGGCGGCGACCGCGAACGTCAGGGCCTCGCTGGTGGCAGCATGCTCGAGGGCGAACACGCTCTCCGGTGGCCGGTCGAGCTCGAGCAGGGCGTTGGCCAGCTCGCGGACGCGCGTCTCGAACAGCGGGCGGTCGAGCACCCGCCAGAGCGCACCGCTGCGCGTCCAGAGGGCGGTGGAGGGCTGCGGCGCGTGCATGCTGGTCGCGAGGGTACCCGCTAGACGGGGTTGACGACGGGCAGGAACGAGGTGGTGATGCCGAAGCGCTCGGTGGCGGCGCGGGCGAGCGCCTGCACGCCGACCGTCTCCGTCGCGTTGTGGCCCGCTGCGATCAGGTGAACCCCGAGCTCCCGCGCCAGGTAGGCCGAGTCCTCACGCGGCTCACCGGTGACGAAGGCGTCGAGGCCGAGCGCGGCGGCCTGACGGATGTCCTTGGCCGCGCCGCCGGAGACGATCCCGAGGGTGCGCACGGGATGGTCGCCGCCGGACAGCACGAGCGGGGTGGAGCCGAGCTGTGCGCCAAGGACGCTGGCAACCTCGGCGACAGGCGTGGGGGCGGGCAGTGCGCCCTGCACCCCGAGGAAGCTGCCGCCATGCTCGCCGAACGGCGCGCGGTCGTGGAGGCCGAGCAGCTCGGCGAGGCACGCGTTGTTGCCGAGCGTCGGGTGCGCGTCGAGCGGGAGGTGGTACGCGATCAGCGACAGGTCGCCCGCGAACAGCGTCTGCAGCCGGCGGCGCTCAAGGGTGCCGATGACCGGGTCATC
>CAJCBN010000070.1 GCA_903960645.1 uncultured Actinomycetes bacterium
CGGTCATCGGAAATCGAATCCCGCCGAGACGATCGCCAAGTACCAGCACCACATCAGCCCGATCACCGGTGCGGTCACGGCCCTCGAGGCGCTGCCCACGGGCGACTCGCCCCTCATCAACGTCGTATTCGCAGGGCATAACCTCGCCATGCGGCGCGGCAACCTCGCCGGCCTGAAGTCGGGTCTCCGCCAGTCCAGCGCCGGCAAGGGCATCACCCCCGAGCAGGCCCGCGCGAGCGGACTGTGCGAGGCGCTGGAGCGCTTCTCGGGCAACTTCACGGGCACGGAGCCCCGGCGCCGCGGCACCCTCGACGAGCTTGGCGATCACGCGATCGACCCCCGCTCGGTCGTCCACTGGAGCGAGCAGCAGTACGCGCAGCGCCGGCCGGGCGAGGACAGGGTCGACGGCTTCAACATCGTGCCCAAGCCCTACGACCCGGAGATGGAGCTCGACTGGTCGCCGCTGTGGTCCCTCACCGACGGCGTGCACAAGTGGCTGCCGACGCAGATGCTGTATTTCGGCTACCCGTTCCCAGAGGAGCAGTTCTTCGCGTGGGGGGACTCCAACGGCAACGCCGCCGGCAACACGCTCGAGGAGGCGATCGCGCAGGGGTTCTTCGAATTGGTCGAGCGCGATGCCGTTGCCCTCTGGTGGTACAACCGCCTGCGCCGCCCGGCCGTGGACCTGTCCTCCTTCGACGACCCCTACATCGGCCGCCTCGTCAACCATTACGCGGCGCTCAACCGCGAGGTCTGGGCCCTCGACCTGACGAGCGATCTCGGCATCCCTGTCGTCGCCGCCATCAGCAGGCGCACCGACCGGGCACCGGAGGAGATCGTCTTCGCCTTCGGCGCCCACTTCGATCCGCACATCGCCGTCGTCCGCGCGCTGACCGAGCTGAACCAGTTCCTGCCGGCGGTTATCAACGTTGATCGCGACGGCCGCTACGCCTTCGACGATCCGGACTCGGTGCACTGGTGGAAGACGGCCACCCTCGAGCGCGAGCCCTACCTCGTACCGGCCGACGGCGCGACCACCCGGATGGGCGATTGGGTGGACCGCTCCACGGACGACACTGCCGACGACGTGCGCATCGCCCAGCGCATCGTCGAGGACCGGGGGCTGGAGTTTCTGGTGCTCGATCAGACCCGCCCCGATATCGGCCTGCCGGTCGCGCGGGTCGTCGTGCCGGGGCTGCGCCACTTCTGGGCACGGCTTGGGCCGGGGCGCCTCTACGACGTGCCCGTCGAGCTGGGCTGGCTGCCGGCCCCGCGGGCCGAGGACGAGCTCAACCCCATCGGGATCTTCATCTGATGAGCGGGGACCGCACGTGAGCACGGGGTCCGCAGCGGGCGCAGGTGGGCGCCGAGCCCCGGCCGACCGCGTCGCCTACCGATTGGCGCCGGTGGTTCGGGTCACCGAGCATGAGGGCGAGCAGTGGCTGACCGGCGATGGCGCGGTCTGGAGGATCCCGACGGTGTTCCTCCCCGCCGCCGGCCGGCTCGGCGAGTGGTGCACGGAGCGAGAGCTCTGTGCCGACGTGGAGTTCGATGGCCAGGTCGGCATCCTGGCTGCGCTGCGGCGCCTGGCCGGTCTGGGGTATCTCGACCAGGAGCTGCGCGATGCCGAGGGGCGGCCGCTGCTCCGGGTGCAGCAGGTCGGTGGCACCCTGCTCAAGGACCTGCGTGCGCTGCACGAGCCTGTCGGGATCTCGCGCTTTGCCGTCATGCGCGTCGATGCCGACGCTCTCATCGTCGAGCGCCCGGGCGAGCACGTCGTCCTGTCCTGCCCGGATGAGCGGGTGCGGACGCTGCTGATGCGCCTGGTCGGCGAAGCGGATGCCGCACGGAGCGAAGACACAGGGTTGGACCCGGAGGACGTCGGCCTGATCGTGTCTGTCCTCGTCGAAGCCGGCATCGCGCTGCCCCGGGGAGCGGCCGCCGGTGTGCCCGAAGCCGAGGATCCGCGCCTGCGGCCGTGGAAGTGGCATGACCTCGCCGTCCACTTCCGCTCCCGTCGCGGGCGGCACCGGGCTCCGGCGCACGCCACGTACCACCTCCTGCATCAGCAGCCCCCCGAGCCGGCGGTCAAGCCGCCGATGAGCACGCGCGTCATCGACCTCCCCGTCCACGACGTTGAGGCTCTGCGCGCAACGGACATGACCCTGACCGAGGCCGTTGAGCAGCGCTTCGCGGGCCGTGATCACGACGAACGCCCCCTCGATCTGGTCCAGCTGAGCGAGCTGCTCTTCCGGACGGCTCGGGTGCGCTGGCTCGCCGCCCGCACCGACGAAACGCTCTATGAGCACACCAGCAGGCCCTATCCGAGTGGCGGCGCCACCTACGATCTCGAGCTCTACCTCACGGTCGATCGCTGCGACGGACTCGAGCCGGGGCTCTACCACTACGACCCCGATCGGCACGCGTTGGAGCACCTCGATCAGCTCACCGCGGCGACGGGTCAGATGCTGCTCGATGCGACCGGGGCGACGGGTGGTCTGGTGCGCCCCCAGGTGCTGCTCACCGTTGCCAGCCGCTTCGCCCGAATCAGCTGGAAGTACGAGGGCATGGCCTACGCGACCACGCTGCGCAACGTCGGCGCCTTCTATCAGACGCTCTGGCTCGTCGCGACGGCGATGGGCATCGCCTGCTGTCCCCTCGGCGGGGGAGATGCGAGCGCCTTTGCCGAGGCCACCGGCCTCGACCCCTACGTGGAGTCCAACGTCGGTGAGGTGACGCTCGGGCGGCTCGCGTCTGAAGCCCAGCGCGGCAACCAGTTCTCACAGTCGCGGCCGGGAGCGTGGGCCGAGCGTGCCTGACCTCGCCCTCACTGACCCCGCTATCCGGCGCGCCCTGGGCGCCGCCGCCCCCGTGGGTCGCTCCGCCGCGTTCGCCGCGGATGAGCGGCCCGAGGCGCTCGCCATTGCGGCAACGCGCGCCCGCGCGATCGCTCGCGTGCTGGGACCCGCCGCGCTCGCGCGCCTGGGGGAGACCGATGAGGAGCTTGGCGCGCTTGTCGGTCCCGTCGTCCTGCAGGATGACG
>CAJCBN010000071.1 GCA_903960645.1 uncultured Actinomycetes bacterium
GGGACGGCGGCGGGGCAGATGGCGATGCTCGTGATGGCACTGGCGACGGCGCCACTCAGTGTCGTGACCGGTGAGCCCGATGCGTTCGTCACGGTGACCTGGGTGTGATCCGTGGCGTACACCGCGGAGCTGTCCGGGCTCACGGCCACGTCTGTGACGGCAAACGACGCCGCCGAGCCGATCGACGTGAGCGCGCCACCGCTGATCGGCGCGGTCATGAGCGATTCGCGGCCGCGCGCGGCGGTTCCGAGGTAGAGCCGGGTGCCGTCAGGAGAGACCGCGATAGCGGTCGGCTGGCCGACAATGCCGTCGAACAAGACGTTGGCGGTCGAGCCGCTCAGCAGGGCAGAAGACATCGAGAACGGCGTGTCATTGGCGGTGTAGGCCGTCGTGGCCGAGCGGGCAACTGCGCTGGCCGTGGCGCCAAGCGTGAACGTCGTCTGCACAGCGCCGGTTGTCGTGGAGCGCGCCGTCAGGTCGGTGCCCGCAGTCACGTACAGCAGCGCACCATCAGCGCTCACGACGGCGTCGGTCGGTGACGTGCCTGCCGCGTATGTGCCAATCACCGTCAGCGATGTCGTGTCGACGGCCGAGAACGTGTGGTTGCCGCTGTTGACGATGTAGGCACGGGTGCCGTCTGGTGCGATCGCGATCGCGACGGGCGCGTCGAAGCCGGTCACGCTGGCTCTGACCGTGTCCGTTGCCGTGTCGATGACCTGCACCAGATTCGTGGCGGCATCGACGGCGTAGACCGTCTGCCCATCGGGCGAAATCGCGACATCCGAGAACTGGGTGCCGGCGCCGGTGAGCGTGGCGGTGACGGCGTTGGTGGACGTCGAGAAGCGCTGGATCGTGCCCGTGGATGTCACGAGGTAGCCCGAGCCCGCGCAGGTAGTGGTGGCAGAGGCGGTGGCGGCGAGCCCGAGCACCGCCCCGAGGGCGACGACGAGCATCGCCAGAGAGCGAGCGACGTGCATAGGCTCAGCATACGACCGATTTGGCGCGGTTCCTGTCTGGGTCCGCGCGCAGCTGACGTGACGGTGGCCGCGGGCTGGCGCCTTCTGCGCCGCGGATGGCGCGTTGCGCACGACCGGCGTGCCGCTCGCTGCGGCAGGCTTCGGCCATGACCCAGACCGCCTCGCCAGCCGTGTATGGCACGATGTATGGCATGCATCGCACGACGATCTACCTTCCCGTCGAGCTCAAGGCGCGCGTCGCCGATGCCGCTCGGTTGCGTGGGATCACCGAGGCAGAGGTGATTCGCTCCGCGCTGGAGCAGACGCTGGACCGGCCACGTCCTCGCGGTGCGCTGTTTGCCTCCGGCAATCCGCTGGATGCGGAGCGCGTCGATGAATTGCTCGCGGAGACGGGATTCGGCGAGTGGCCGTCGTAGTCGACACGAGCGCGCTCTACGCCTACTTCGACTCGAGCGCCCGCCGGCATGCCGAGGTTCAGGCCCTGATCGATGCGGAGCGCTCGTCGTTGCTGCTCACGAGCGGGGTGCTGATCGAGCTCGACCATCTGCTGCGGCGACGGATCAACGTGCACACTGCCCGTCGGGTGGGCGATGAATTGCTCAGCGGCGCCTACGAGCTGATCACGTCGTCGCGTGAGGATCTCCGCCACGCGTACGCGATCATGGACCGCTTCCGGGATCGGGGGCTCAGCCTCACCGATGCCTCACTGCTTGAGCTCGCGGACCGCAAGGACGCGAAGACGATCTTCACGCTCGACCGTCGCGACTTCGACGGCCTGGTGCGCACCGACGGCACGCCGCTGACGATCCTGCCTTAGCCCTGCGGGTCGAGCCGCTTGTGGATCACGGCGGCATGGGCCGGGAAGCCCTCGTGGTCGGCCAGCGCGACGATCGCCGGTGCCATCACGGCGAGGGCCTCCGCAGACGCTCGCGCCAGCGAGATCGTCTTCGTGAAGGCGAGTGCGGTGACGCCGCTCGTCACGCGTGCGTAGCCCGACGTCGGGAGCGTGGCGGGGATGCCGATCAGGTAGTTGCCGGCGCTGAACGGCGTGTGCTGGCCGAGCAGGACCTCTCCCGCGTGTTCGATGCCGGCCAGGACGGCCTCATCGTCGGCCGTCGCGAGCTGCATGTGCTCCGGGGCGTAGAGGTTGGCGACCTCGATCGCCTCGGCGCGATCGCGCACCAGTACCGCGCCACCGTTGACGCCGATCGCGGCGGCGGCCATCGTGCGACGCGGCTCGGGCAGGGCGGCCAGCTGGCGCACGAGCTCCGGCTGGACGCGCTCGATCACCTCGGGCTCCCAGGTGAGGAGGACGCTGGCGGAGTCCGTGCCATGTTCGGCCTCGTTCAGCAGGTCTGCGGCCAGTAGGCGGGAGTCGGCGGTGGCGTCGGCGATCACCATGCTCTCGGACGCGGCCAGGATCTGCATCCCCACCACGCCGTGCCGTTGCATCTCCAGCTGCGCGCTGGCGACCGGTGGGCTGCCCGGCCCGAGCACCTTGCGGCACGCCGCGATCGACTCCGTGCCGAAGGCGAGGGCCGCGACCCCGGCCGGCCCGTTGGCGCGGAACACGTCGCGCAGGCCGAGCTCGTCGGCGACGACCAGCACGGCGGGATCCACCTTGCCGTCGGAGCCGGGGATGGGCGGGACCACGACCCGGATCTCGGGCACGCCGGCGACGACGGCCGGGGTGCCGATCTGGACGAGCACGCTCGGGAACGAGCCCTTCCCGCTGGGCACGAACAGCCCGGCGCTGGCGATCGCGGTGCGCTTCTCGCCGACCATCAGGCCCGGCTCGATGTCGAAGCGCCAATCGCCATGCTCCAGCGCGCGCTCGTTGAAGCGCCGTGAGTGATCGATCGCCTGACGGATCGCGTCCTGCACCGCCGCCGGCGTCTCCGCGCGGGCGGCGGCGAACTCGGCGTCGGTCACGCGCAGATCGCCGGGGGCGACGCTGCAGCCGTCGAAGCGCTCGAGGGCCCGGCAGATCGCGGCGTCGCCGTGCTCGCGCACATCGGCGACGAGCGCGGCGATCGAGGCCTGGAGCGCGGGGTCGAAGATGTCGTCGAGTCCGCGCGCCAGAAACGCGGCGCGAGCGGCGGCATCCAGATCAGCCCAACGGCGGACGAGCAGCGGCGAACTCATGCCGGAAAGGGTAAGGGCAGCGCGCCGCCGCCGAAGCAGCTCAGCGCGGCTTCACGATGACGCGCGAGCCGACCACGATCACCTTGTTCGACCAGTCCGACAGCCCCGTTGGCGTGACCATGCGCACCTGGAACACGATGCGCTTGCCCTTGCCCACGGTCACCCGCGGGCGGGTGGAGCGGGTCGTCTTGACGAGCTTGCCGTCGCGGTACACCTTGTAGACGGCGCCCTTGGCGGCCGGCAGCGTCAGCACCATGCTCGGGCCGACCAGCGTCGCGGCACCCACACGGGGGCGGATCGCCGTCTGCGCTGCCACCGGCTTGGCGGCCGGAGCCTTGGCCGCACTCGGCGCGGCGATCGGTGTCGGTGCCGGCGTCGGCTCGGAGGGATTGGCCGGATCGACGGCCGAGCCGATGTAGAGCAGCCGGTTGGCGGAGCCCGGACCAGGATCGGCCACGCGGTTGCGGGAGGCGATGCCGCTGATCGCGGAGGAGACCACGCTGGCCGACGTGCTGCGCGAGCTGGCCAGCTGGAGGACGACGGCGCCGGCGACGTGCGGCGCGGCCATCGAGGTGCCGGAGTGGGTGGCCGTGGCCGTGTCCGAGGCCGCGTCGGCCGAGATGATGTCCACACCCGGGGCGAACAGATCGACGCAGGCACCGTAGTTCGAGAAGGAGGCGCGGCGGTCGTCGCTGTCCGTTGCGCCGACGGTCAGCGCGGCGGGGGCCGAGGCGGGCGACGCGTTGCAGGCGTCGGCGTTGCTGTTGCCGGCGGCAACGACCATCGTGACGCCGTCGTCGATCACGCCCTGCACCGCCGCGTTGACGGCGGCGGAGTAGCCGCCGCCGAGGCTCATGTTGGCGACGGCCAGCGCGCCGTCGGTATGGTTGGCCGCGACCCAGTCGAGGCCGCTGATGACGTCGGAGAGGTAGCCGGAGCCGCCGCAGTCGAGTACGCGCACCGGGATGATCTCGGCCTCGGGGGCGACGCCGTAGTCGGCGCCGGCGATCGTGCCGGCGACGTGCGTGCCGTGACCATTACAGTCCTCGCTGCCGTTGCCATCGTCGCTGCCCTGCTCGACGCTGACGAAGCCGGTGCGGACGCGGCCGGTGAACTGCGCGTGCGACGAGCGCACCCCGGTGTCGATGACGTAGGCGACGACGCCCGCGCCATTGCCGGCGGCGGCGTTGGCGGCGGCGGGATCCATCACGCCGTCAAGGGGAAGGTTGCGCTGGTCGAGCCGGTCGAGGCCCCACGAGGCTGCACGCGGCGTGCGCGGGCGGCTGCTGGGGGTGGCCGCCGCGGACGGCGCCGAGGCCACGCTGGTGCCGGTGACGTTGGTGGCCGTCACCGTGACCGTGTACGCCGTGCCGTTGGTCAGGCCGAGGATGGTGCAGGAGCGCGCACCGCTGGTGAGGCACTTCGCGGAGCCGGGGGAGGCCGTGGCGGTGTAGCGGGAGATCGCGCTGCCGCCGTTGAGGGCGGGGGCAGACCAAGTGACAGCCAGCCGGGCGTTGCCGGGCGACGCGACGACGTTGAGCGGCGCGCTCGGTGCCGACGGGGGCAGGGTCTCCACGAAGCTGTGGTTGAGCAGGGTGCTGCCCTTGGCGCCGGCCCAGCCGTCGATCGCGAGCGCATACGACGTGCCACGCGTGACGGGGAAGCTGACGCGGCTCCAGGTGCTCCCCGCGCTGTCGTCGTTCTGGGCGATGGTGGTGAGGCCGCCGACGGTGGTCCCGGTGTACGCGCCCAGCACGGTGTCGAAGAGGCTGCCCTGCGTGGTCACGGTGAGCGTGCCATTGGCCGGTGCGGTCCAGCGGTACCAGATGGAGGCGAGCGGATTGGTGGCGCCGTGTGTCGGCTCGCCGGGCTCACGGGTTGCCCCGGTGGTCGAGCCGGACGTGCTGCCCGTGCCGCCGGTCAGCGCCTCGGCGTTGGCGAAGGCGTCGTTGGTCAGCGTCGGCGACGCGGTGAAGCTGTGCGTGAGGGCGGTCGAGCCCTTCGCGCCGCCCCAGCCGTCGATCGCGATGGCGTAGGTCGTACCGCCGGCGACCGTCGTCGTCACGGTGCTCCAGAGCTGTCCACTGCCCGTGTCGTCGTTCTGGCCGAGCACCCGCAGATCGGCGACGTCGGTACCCGTGTACACGCCGAGCAGGGTGTCGAACGAGCTGCCCTGCGTGGTCACCGTGAGCGTGCCGTTGGCCGGCGCCGTCCAGCGGTACCAGATCGAGGCGCTGCCGCCAGTACCGCCGTGGGCAGGCTCGCCGAGCTGGCGCGTGGCGTAGGCCGTGGTGCCGCTGCGGGTGCCGGCGTCGCCGGCCACGGTGCTGGCATCCTGAAAGTCGTCGTTCGACAGCCCGAGGGCGGGCGTCGCCGTCACGGGGCTCGAGAAGGGGCTCGTGCCCGCGCTGTTGACGGCGGCGACGCGGAAGGCGTAGGCCGTGCCGTTGACCAGCCCGGTGATCTCGGCGCTGGCCAGGCCGGAGACGCCGTCGGCCACGGTCGTCCACGCGCCGCCAGCAGTCGACTGCTCAATGACGTAGTCGGTGATTGCGGCGCCACCGGCGTCGGCGGGGACGTCGAAGGAGAGCGTCACGCGGGTGTTGGCCGGAGTCGCGACGAGGTTGCGCGGCGCGGTGGGCAGCGTGATCGGGGTCGGGGCGCTCGTCTGCGACGCGAGCAGGAGGTTCGGCGAGCCGGTGCCCGCACCGGTGACGACCGACGGCGTGGCATTCGCGAGCAGGCGGCTCGTGATCGTCGCGGGGGTGGCGGTCGGGTCGGCGGCCAGCAGCAGGGCGGCGGCGCCCGCCACGTGCGGCGCGGCCATCGAGGTGCCGGAGATCGTGTTGGTCGCCGTGGTGGAGGACCACCAAGCGGACAGGACCGCTGATCCGGGCGCGAACAGGTCGACGCAGGTTCCCTGGTTGGAGTAGGAGGCTCGGGCGTCGGTGCTCGTCGTGGCACCGACGGTGATCGCCTGCGGCGCACGGGCGGGAGACGCGTTGCAGGCGTCGCCGCCGTCGTTGCCGGCGGCAACGGCGAAGGACACGCCATCGGCGATTCCGCGCTGCACCGCCGCGTCAAGTGTGGTCGAGATACCGCCACCGAGGCTCATGTTGGCCACGGCGGGGGCGCCCGCCACATGGTTGCCGACCACCCAGTCCACGCCGGCGATGACGCCGGACGTGGAACCGGAGCCCGAGCAGCTGAGGACGCGCACCGGGACCAGGCTGACGCCCTTGGCGACGCCGTACGTGCTGCCGCCGACGGTGCCGGCGACGTGCGTGCCGTGGCCGTTGCAGTCGGAGGATCCGCGGCCGTCACCGATCGCGTCGTAGCCCGTCAGCATGCGGCCGGCGAACTGCGTGTGCGTGGCCAGAATGCCCGTATCGATGATGTAGGCGGTCACGCCCGCGCCGGTCTGCGTGTAGGTGTAGAGGCCGTTGAGCGGGAGCAGGCGCTGGTCGATACGGTCGAGGCCCCACGGCGGGCTGCTCTGGGTGGCGTCGATGCCGACCACGCGGTCGGGCTCGATGCGCACGACGGCCGCGTTCTTCGCCAGCCGCGCCACCTGCGTGGCGGACAGCTCGGCGGCGTAGCCGTTGATCGCGTCGGTGTACAGGGCGAACGGCGGCGTGCCCGCAGCGGCGGCGAAGGCGGCCGGCTGCGTGGCGGCGGTCAGCGTGACGATGTAGCGGCCGGGAATGATGGAGCCGACCTTGGCGCCGGCGGGCGGCGTGGTGGCACTGCTCGTGTCGAGGGTGTGGACGAGGCGGTCGCGCTCGACGATCCGCACCTGCGGGTCGTTGCGCAGCCGGGCGACATCAGTGGCGTCGAGCTCGGCGACGAAGCCGTCGACACCGCTGCGGAAGACGTCGGAGACGTCGTTGTCGCGGCGCTCCTCGGCGGCGGCCTTCACGCCGGCGTTCGCACCGTCCTCGAGGATCACCACGTAGTCCTGCGCCGGTGCGGCCAGCGTGGCGGGAGCGAGCACGCCGAAGCAGGCAAAAGCGGCCGCAAGGACGGTGAGGAGGCGGAGCGGTTGGATTCCTGAGCGACGACGCATGGTGATGACCTCGGCACGGATGGTTGCGGGGCTCTGCGGGGTTTCCGCGAAGTCCATGTTGTGCATCCGTGAAGACGCGCGAGGGGGGGTTATCTGACGGCGGTCCGGAGAATTCCGCAACGACGTTTTTTACTGGCCGAATTCTAGCGCCGATCCGCTTGGCTGCAGGGGTTCGGGTACCCTTCGTCCCAATGGCTATGACGGGCATCACCGCAGGGCCCTTCGATGCCGCGGCGCTCCGCGCAGATTTCCCGATCTTCGGCCGCACGGTGCACGGCCAGGAGCTCGCCTACCTCGATTCCGCCTCCACCTCGCAGAAGCCGCAGGCGATGCTGGATGCGATGGTCGCCTTCTACACGACCAGCAACGCCAACGTGCATCGCGGCGTGTACACGCTCGGCATCGAGAGCACGGAGGCCTTCGAGGCCGCCCGCGACGCCGTCGCGCGGCTGATCAACGCGCCGTCGCGACGCGAGGTGATCTTCACGCGCAACACCACCGAGGCGCTCAACCTCGTCGCCAAGACGGTCGGCAGCGAGCGCTGTGGCCCCGGTGACGTGATCGTCTGCACGGTGCTCGAGCACCACGCGAACCTCGTGCCCTGGCAGGTGCTCGCGCAGCAGACCGGCGCGACGCTGCGCTTCCTCGACGTCGATGACCAGGGGCATCTGCAGCTCGATCGGCTCGACGAGATCGCGCGCGAGGGAAACGTGCGCATCGTCACCGTCACCCACCAGTCGAACACGCTCGGCGTGCGGCCACCCGTCGAGGCGCTCGTGCGCTGGGCGCGCACGCAGGGAGCGCTGGTCGTGCTCGACGCCGCGCAGACCGTCCCCAACCGCCCGGTTGACGTGCAGGCGCTCGACGTCGACTTCCTCGCCTTCTCCGGCCACAAGACGCTCGCCCCAACGGGGATCGGCGTGCTCTGGGGCCGTGAGGCCCTGCTCGCGGAGACCCAGCCGTTCCTGACCGGCGGCGAGATGATCCGCTCCGTTGCGCTCGACCGCACGTCGTGGAACACGCTGCCGTGGCGCTTCGAGGCCGGCACGCCCGCCTACGCGGAGGCCGTCGGTCTCCACGCGGCGATCGACTACCTCGAAGCCGTGGGCCTGGAGGCCATCGACGCGCACGAGCACGCGATCACGGAGTACGCGCTCGGACGCCTCGGTGAGGTGCCGGGCATGCGCATCGTCGGACCGCCCGACGCGGCGGACCGCGGCGGCGTCATCTCCTTCGCCCTCGACGATGTGCACCCGCACGACATCGCCGAGATCCTCGATCGCCACGCCGTCTGCGTGCGCGCCGGCCACCACTGCACGCAGCCGCTGATGCAGCGCCTCGGGCACACCGCCACGGTCCGGGCCTCCTTCTACCTGTACACGACCCCCGCGGAGATCGACCGGCTCGTGACCGGTCTGCTCGACGTCCGCCGGGTGATGGGAGTCTGACGTGGACGACGAGCTCTACCGCGAGAACCTGCTCGACCACTACCGCCATCCGCGCAATCACGGCACGCTCGAGCACCCCGACTGCGAGGCGGAGGGCAAGAA
>CAJCBN010000072.1 GCA_903960645.1 uncultured Actinomycetes bacterium
GATCGGACCCGGCCGTGGTGGGACCAGGACACGATGAGGACGGCCGCGGTGACGGGCCCGACTCCGCGCTTGTCGAGGAGGTCGGGGGCGACCTGGCGGACGAGGCCGTCGAGCTGGCGTGCGTTGGCCGCTGCCTGGGTTCCGAGCTCCAGTGCGTGGCGGGCGAGGCGGGTGGCCTCCGCCGAGGGTGATGCTCCTATTGTTGTCAAGCGGTGTTCATGCTGCTCCTTGGGCATCGAGCCAGGCGTGGTAGCGGGCCGCGAGTTCGGCGTCGCGGACCTGTCCGCGCTCGAGTCGGGCGATGGCGTTGATCGGCCGTTGGAAGTGCTCGGCGACTGTCCGCATCGGGATTCCGAGGGTGTTCCTTCGAGGGCGCAGGGCGCTGATGTCGGCGGTCGGCTCGGGGTGGGTCAGGGCGTGGTAGACCTCGCGGGCGACGTATCGCTTGAGGCAGCGGATGATGTCTCGCTTGGACAGGCCCTCGGCGGTTCTGCGGGCGATGTAGTCCATGGTGGGCTGGTGGCGGCGGGACATGCGGACCAGGACGATGCGGTGGAGCGCGGCATTCGCCGTCCGGTCTCCGCCGCGGTTGATGCGGTGGCCGGACTTCTTGCCGCTTGACGCCTCGATCGGGCTGACCCCGGCGAGGGCGGCGAAGGCGGCGCTGGACCGCAGTCGCGCGGGGTTGTCGCCTCCGGCGATGAGGAGCGCGGCCGAGGTGTCCGGGCCGACGCCGGGCATCTCCAGCAGGGCGGGGTTCGACTGGGCGGTGAGCTGCTCGATCTGCTCGCGGAGCCGGGCGCGTTCCTCGCGAAGGCCCAGCCATTGCCTGGCAAGGGTCCGCATGGCCGTCTTCGTCGCGCTGGCGACGTCCCCGATGCTGTCGGACGGACGGCAGGCCGCGGCCTTGCGGGCGCGTCTGAGCGCCGAAAGCCCAGTCATGTCAACGCGTATTGCCTCCGGCGCGGTGATCGTGAGATGGTCGAGCTGGCCGTGGAGCCGGGTCATCTGCTCGCGCATCGACCGGTCCGCCAGGCGCAGCACCCGCAGGCATTCCACGATCCCGTCGCGGGACTTCGGGGTGCTCGTCGCATGCCCGGCGAGGACGGCCCGGGCGGCTGCCTCGGCATCGACGGTGTCGGACTTCCCCTTCGAGCGGCGCAGCTGCCGGTTGGGACGGTTCACCTCGACGACATCGTGGCCGGCTGCCTGCAGCACCCGCTGCAGGCCCAGCCCGTACGTTCCGGTGCCCTCCACGCCGACTCCCGCGACCTGGCCGTGGCCGGACAGCCACCGCTCCAGCCGGCGCAGGCCGAGCGGACTGGTGGGGAACGACTTCGTTCCCAGCAGCCGGCCGGTGCCGTCGACCACTGCGGCGACGTGCACGTCAAGGTGCGTGTCGACGCCGCCGTAGACGATTCCTTGTTGTTGCTTCATCATTGTTCCTGCCTCTCCGATTCCTCTTGGCGGGGTGCGCCACGCGGGCCGGGGAAACGGACAGGACAGCCACGGTGCTACGCAAGGCTCCTATCAGGTCACGATC
>CAJCBN010000073.1 GCA_903960645.1 uncultured Actinomycetes bacterium
CATGTAGGCGGGATCGGGGTTGTGCCACGCCATCACGGGGTCGAAGCCCACGTCGACGACCGGATCGACGTGCGGGTGCAGCGCGTGGTGGCCGACCCAGTGGCCGAGCTCCCGCAGGCGCGCCACGGCATCGAGCCCGGCGGGTGAGGCGAGGTTGTAGAAGTTGCTGCGCGTCATCAGCAGATAGGTCGCCTTGATGCCGTGGGCGTGCTCGAGCTCAGCCATCGCCACCGCGTCTTCGAGCGAGACGTCGATGTCGTGGCGCAGGAACAGCATCTGCTCGGCCGGGCCGGTGACGTCGAAGCCGCGCAGGCGATAGCGCGCGGCCTTGATCGCCTCCAGCAGCTCGACGTAGCGGGCGGGCGAGAACTCGCTCATGCGAGACCCTCGCGCTCACGCGCGACCTGGTCATTCCACGCGGCGGCGGCGGCGGCGGGCTCCATCGGCTCGATGATGACGTCCAGGGCGGCGAGCGCATGCGTCGTGCGCGCGTCGAGCTCGGCGTCGGAGGCCGCGGTCATCAGCAGTACGCCGAGGCGGCCGGAGGCGGACCACAGCGGCGGCGCGATCTGGCCGGCGTGGTGGAAGAAGCCGACGTCGTGCACGCCGGGCAGCTCGCGCACCGCGCCCTCGTCGGCGCGGACGATGCGGCCCGGGGCGGTCGGGATCACGAAGCGGGAGTGGCCGTGCGGCTCGGGCATGGCGCGCGGGGCCAGGTTCTCGCCGTCGAGCAGGCCGAGGGCCGCGTCAAGCACGGTCTCCATCAGGTCGACACCCACGACGAGCTGTGCCAGCTGGGCATCGCTGCCACCACCGAGGCGCGCGCCGCACTCGATCATGCGCGGCCCGTCCGCGCCGAAGCGCACCTGTGCGTAGACGGGCGCGGCGTCGATGCCGATCGCCAGGGCCGCGCGGCGGACGACGTCGACGATCAGCGCGATCTCCTCGTCGGAGCGTCCACACGGGTGGCGGTGTGCCACGCAGATACCCACGGCCGGCGCGGGCGCGAGCTCGCGCAGCGTCACGCTGACGGGGTGGAAGACGCCGCCGAGCACGAAGGCGTTGACGGTGTACTCAAGGCCCGACAGGTGCTCCTCGACGATCAGCTCGCCCGAGCGCGACTCGCGCAGCGCATGCTCCACGGCCGACGCCACCTCGTCGCGCGACTGCACGTCGCTGACGCCACGCTGGGCTGCACCATCGGTGGGCTTGATGATCACGCGCGGACCGAGCACGTCGTACGCGGCCAGTGCATCAGCGAGCGACCGGGCGGGGGCGAATCCCGCAGACGGCACGCCGTGGTCGCGGTAGAGCCCGCGCTGGACGACCTTGTCGGTCGCGGCCAGCGCCGCAGTGACCGGCAGGCCCGGCAGGCCGAGCGCCTCGGCGAGCCGGGCTCCCGGCACGACGGCCTGCTCCGAGCCCATCGAGCACACGCCGAGCGCCTCGACGCCCGCGGCCGCCAGCGCCGCGATCGTGCCGGGCACGTCGGAGAAGTCCTGATGGACGAAGGTGTCGGCGTCAGCGGCGGCGGGCCGGTCGGTGCGGCCGTCGACGACGCAGGTCGTCAGGCCGCGCTCCTTGGCGCGTCGAATCAGCGGTCGCTGCGAGAGCCCGGCGCCGAGGACGACGAGGGCGGGCGCGGTCACTTCGCGGCGGAGCCGCTCTCCGCGCGATACCACTCGATGGTGCGCAGCAGGCCCTCGTCGAGGTCGACCTTCGGCTCCCACTTGAGCACCTCGCGCGAGCGCGTGATGTCGGGGATGCGGATCTCGACGTCGGTGTACTCGAGCGGCTTGAAGACGATCGGCGACTCGGAGTTGGCCAGCCGCTTGATGCGCAGAGCAAGGTCGTAGGTGGTGCAGACGCTGCGCGGGTTGCCGATGTTGAAGGACTGGCCGATCGCGGCGTCGTTCTCGAGGATCTCGAGCACGGCGTCGGCGATGTCGTCCATGTAGCACCAGGCGCGGATCTGGGCACCGTCGTTGTGGACGGTGATTTCCTCGTTGGCGATCGCGTGGCGCACGAAGTGGTGGATCGCACCGACGCCGATCTGGTTCGGGCCGTAGATGTTGAACGGACGCACGACGGCGACGGGCACGCCGTACTCCTCGAAGTACGCGTGCAGGAAGAACTCACCGGCGAGCTTCGAGACGGCGTACGACCAACGGGCCTCGCCGACCTGGCCGCCCGACATCTCGTGGGTCTCCTCGACCTTGTACGCGTGCCGGCCGAAGACCTCGCTCGTCGAGAAGTCGACGAGGCGCTCCAGCTGGCTACCGAGTCCCTGCGCGACCTCCGCGACGTTCGCGGTGCCCATCAGGTTGACGCGCATCGTGCGGACCGGGCTCTTCAGCACCGTCGCCACGCCCGCGATCGCAGCCATGTGAATGATGTGCGTCGCGTTCGCCGCCGCACCGCGCATCAGCTCGAGATCGAGGATGTCGCCCTGCACGAGCGTGATGTTCGGGTGCTGACCGAGGTCGGTGTGCTGCAGCGCGTTGTTGTGGAGGTTGTCGTAGAGGACGACCTCGTTGTCATCGGCGAGCAGCCGCGCGATGGTGGTGCCAATGAAGCCGGCGCCGCCGGTGAGGAAGAATCGCTTGCCCTTGAGCATCCGCGGAGTCTATCGGGTTGCCGTACGCGGAGGCTCTAGGCGGCGCGCCAGTCCTCGACGATCAGACCGGGCACGCGTTGGAACTCGCGAACGTTCGAGGTGACCACGGATGCATCGTGGGCTATCGCAGTCGCTGCGATCAGTCGGTCGCCATTGCCAATCGACGTTCCCCGTTTCTGCAGCATGACGCGCAAGAGGCCGGCTGCTCGCGCGCTCTTCTCGTCGAAGGGCAGAATGCGGAGGGGGCGGAGCAGGGACTCCACGCGAAACAGCTCCAGATGGGAATCGTTCGCCAGAGCCGTTCCCGCGAACAGCTCCTCGGCGACGATGGTCGAGGTTGCGAGGTCGCCGACGTCCGCAGCGCGCATGGCCGCGACCGTATTGGCATCGCCGCGGAGAAAATCGACCAGGGTAGACGTGTCGAGGAGTCGCGTCACTCTGCTGGCACGTCCCATGGCTCGATCGGCGGGTCGATCGCATCCTCGGGGACGGAGAAGTTCGGGCAGGAGCCGGCTACCGCCTCGAAGTACCCCTCGGGCCAGCCGCGTTGCGTGGTTTCCGTCAGCACCTTCGCCATGTAGCGGCTGAGGGAGAGGTTCGCCTCCTCCGCGTCGGCGCGCAGGACATCGGCGGTCGCGTCGGAGACGTAGAGATGCAGTTGCGGCATGGTCCGAATGTAGCACATAGTCCACATACTCGTTGTGGGTATGGAGAATCCCACCCCGCTCCGGCGCGCACTACGCCAGGCCGCGGCGGCGGTAGACGTCGAGCATCCGCTCGGCCACGGCGACGTGGCCGTGGACCTGCTCGACATAGGCGCGCGAGGCGCGGCCGATCTCGGTCAGC
>CAJCBN010000074.1 GCA_903960645.1 uncultured Actinomycetes bacterium
CCGACGCCGGGCTGGGCGAGCACGGCCTTGACCGCGGGCCACTCGGCGCGGACGAGCCCCGGCGACCACTCGGCGTGGATCTGGTCGAGCCAGCCCGGATCAGACGCGAGCGCCGCCGCGCCGCTCGAGTACGCGAGGATCCAGGCGTAGGCGGCGGTCTTCTGCTCCTGCAAATCGCAGCGACGCGCGACGAAGCCATCGGGATGGGGGATGGCGAGCGAGACGACTCGCGTGATGCGATCGGCATGGTTCGCGCCGAGGTCGAGGGCGACGCAGCCACCCCAATCGTGTCCGACCACCGGAATGCGCTCGAGGGCGTAGGCGTCGAGCAGCGCGATCATGTCGTCGGCGACGGCGGCGGAGCGGTAGTCGTCGACCGGACCGGACGGCGCGTACCCCGGCAGGGCGGGGACGAGGCAGCGGAAGCCCGCCCCCGCCAGCCGCTCGACGAGTGGGCGCAGGCCGACCGGTGCGTCGGGAAAGCCGTGGATGACGAGCACGGGATCGCCGGTGCCGACCTCCCACACGGCCAGCTCGCCGCGGGCCTGCACGGTGCGGGGTGTTTCGTCGAAGCCCGGCATCAGACGGCCGAGTAGCCGCCGTCGACCGGGAGGATGACCCCCGTCAGCCAGCGGGCATCAGCGGAGGCGAGGAAGAACGCCGCGCCGGCGATGTCCTCGACCTCACCGAGGCGGGCCATCGGGGTGCGTGCCTCCAGCGTGGCCAGCCGCTCCGGCGCGTCCCACATGTCGCGGGTCATCGCGGTGCGCACCCAGCCGGGAGCGATCGCGTTGACCGTGATCATCTCCGGCGCCAGCTCGATCGCGAGCGTGCGGGTGAGCTGTACGACGGCGCCCTTGCTCATGTTGTAGTGGAGGCCGGTCTGGACGCCCGTGATGCCCGCGATCGAGGCGAGCGTGATGATGCTGCCCCCGCGTCCCTGCTCGACCATGGCGCGCGAGGCCTCGCGGCACGTCCACCACATCCCGTCGATGTTGACCGACTGGACGCGCTTGTAGTCGTCCCAGGGTTCGTCGCGCAGCGGGTGCGCCTTGGGCGAGATGCCCGCGTTGGCGACGGTGATGTCGAGACCACCGAACCTGGACTGCGCAAGGGCGATCGCGGCGATCACCTGCTCGCCGTCAGTGACGTCGCACTGGGCGAACACCGCCTGGCCGCCGTGCTCGAGGATCAGCTCATGCGTGGGCGTCGCCTCCTCCCAGCTGCCGACCACGGCCTCCGGGGTGATGTCGGCGCAGACCACGCTTGCGCCCTCGGCGGCGTAGCGCAGGGCGATGGCCCGTCCGTTGCCGCTCGCGGCGCCCGTGATCAGGGCCACCTTGCCGTGCAGTCGCTGGTCCGTCATCTCAGTCTCCCTCTGCTCGAGTCTCGGCGGCGAGCACCGCATCGCGTCCGCCGTCGAGGCGAATCGTGGCACCGTTGAGCGACGGCGTCACGCCGGAGAGGATGTGGCGCGCGAGCGCAGCGACCTCAGCAGCGGGTATGTCGTCGGCGACGGCGATGGTGTTGATCGTGAGGGTCGGCAGGTCGGCCGCGACCTCGGTGAGCATCGTCAGGCCTGACGCGACAACCGAGCGGGCGCCGTCGAGGTGATCCGGCAGGACACCATCGGCCGGACAGATCAGCACGATGCGAACGGGCTGCGCGAGCAGCGCGGCCTGCTGCGCGATCATGACGGCCAGCGTGACCGTGCCCGCGGCGAGCTCGGCGAAGGCGGCCGGTGCCAGCGCACCGATCGGTCCGGCGCTGGCGGGCAGTGCGACGACGGCGACTGCATCGGGCCGCTGCTCCTGCATGGCGCGGACGGCCTCGTCGACGCCGGATAGCGGTGCCGCCGAGCCCAGGGCCTGGGCGACGGGACCGTCGGTGCCCACGACGAGGAGGCTCATCGGGCCACCTGCGGGGCGGTCTGCCAGCCGGTGGAGGACGCCCGCATGCCCGCGTCGATGAGGAGCCCGACGCCCGTGATGCGGGCTGCGTCGTCACCGGCCAGGAAGGCAGCGGCACCGGCGATGTCCGCGGCGTGCACGGTCTCCCCGAGCGGCGGCGGCAGCCAGCCGTCGGTCGAACCGGGCTCGCGTCGCCCGTGTGTCGTCGTCACCATGCCGGGTGCCGTATCGCCGGGACAGAGCGCGTTGACGCGGATGCCGTCGGGGCCCCATTCGGCGGCGAGGCAGCGCATCAGCGCCAGCACCATACGCTTCGTAATCGAGTAACCCGCGATGCCGCTCTCGCCCCAGACCCCGGCATCCGAGCTGGTCAGCAGGAGCGACCCGTGCGTGGCCGCGAGCGCCGCATGGGCGGCGAGGGCGTGGCGATGGACGGCGAGCACGTTGATCTCGAGCAGCTGCTGCCAGTCGGTGGCCGTGGTGGCCGGCAGATCGGCGTCGGCGATGACGCCGGCGTTGAGGATCACGCAGTCCAGTCCGCCGAGGCCGTCCAACGCGGCGGCAACGGGATCGTGGTTGGCATCGGCGGCATCACCGAGGACGGCAAGCCCGCCGAGCTCGTCGGCCACCGTCTGCGTGCGCTCCGGCGAGCGTCCCGCCACGGCCACCGTCCAACCGTCAGCCGCGAAGCGACGGCAGATCGCCGCGCCGATGCCGGAACTGCCGCCCGTGACGAGCACGCGACGGGTCATGCGTCTACGCCCAACGGGCGGCGTGCGGCGAGGCGTGCGGCGAGGCGTCCCATGCGGCGTGGATCATCGCCGATGACGTACGGGACGTCCGGGCCGGTGGCGAGGCCGATGGCGAGGCCCGTTTCGTGCGGGGCCAGGCCGATGCCGAGCGGCGAGGCCACGGCGGCGGCCCGGTAGGTGGTGGGGGGCACGACGAGCAGCGGCACGCCCTCCTCCTCGAACGCGGCCGAGACGGCGCGGATGGTCGTCGGATCCGCTGTCGCGAGGACGACGGCCGGCGGGGTCATGCGCTCCCCGCATGCAGGAGCACGAGACCGACGGCGACGGCAGCGCGGGGGCCGTGCTGCCCGAGCACATCACCGCGCGCGATCGCCAGATCGAGGTCGGCGAGCGCCAGCGCGATCTCGTCGACGACCTCGGCATCCTCGGCGCAGCCGCCAAC
>CAJCBN010000075.1 GCA_903960645.1 uncultured Actinomycetes bacterium
CATGATGCGCATCGTCATCGTTGACCCGCGCGGCGAGACGCGCCCGTACGACGACGCGCTCGGCGCGGCGCTGGCTGCGAGGGGGAACGACGTCGAGCTCGTCACCAGTGCGCCGCGTGTCGCGCAGCCACCCGCCCCGGCTGGAGTGGTCGTGCGCCATGCGTTTTACCGCCTCGCCGACCGCGTGCCCGGCGGGGGGCGGAAGGTCGCGCGTGGCCTCGAGCATCCGCTTGATCTACTGGGGCTGACGCCCTCGTTGATCCGGCGCCGTCCCGATGCGATTCACGTCCAGTGGCTGCCGCTCGGTGCCGTCGATCGCGGCTACTGGCGCGCCATCCAGGGCCTGCTCGGCGTGCCGATTACGTACACGGCGCACGATGCGCTCCCGAACAACCCCACGCCGAAGCGCCTGCGGCGGGCGGCGGCGAACGCCCGTGCGTTCGGCCGCGTGATCGTCCACTCGGTCCACGGCCGCACCGCGCTCGTCGAGCAGCTGGACGTCGCACCCGCGCACGTGCACGTGGTCCCACACGGCGCACTGACGGCCTACCGGGAGGTGGCGCCGACGGCGCCCGCCGTCGCCGACGGCGTGCCGCTCGTGGCCATGCTCGGGCTGCTGCGGCCGTACAAGGGGCTCGACATCCTGCTCGACGCCTGGCCGGCGGTGCGCGCGGCGATTCCCGAGGCGCAGCTGCTCGTGGCGGGGCGCGTGCTCGGTGACCCCGACGGCGCGGCGCGCCTCGAGCGGATGGCGGGTGAGGACCTCGGCGTGCTCGCCGACCTGCGCTTCACACCGACGGAGGAGTTCGTCGGCGCAATGCTGCGAGCCGACGTCGTCGTGCTGCCGTACCGCCGGATCGACCAGTCCGGCGTGCTCTTCGCCGCGCTCGCGCTCGGCCGCCCGCTCGTGGCCACGCGCGTCGGCGGCTTCGCCGAGGTGGTGGAACAGCAGGGCGCTGGCCTTGTCGTGCCGCCGGAAGATCCTGCGGCGCTCGCCGAGGCGCTGATCGAGCTGCTGCGCGACCCGGCGCGGCGCACGGCGATGGCCGCCGCCAGCCGGGCCGCTGCCGACGGGCCGTTCAGCTGGGACGCGATCGCCGCGGCGACTGAGCGCGTGTACGCGGCGTGACACGCCAGGCGTTTCCGGACCGACTGCGCGGGCTCGCCCTGCTGGGCATCATCGTCGTCAACGCGCCGTTCCTCGCGATCAGCTCGGTTGGCTACACCGAGGCGTCCATCGCGGCGTGGTGGGACATGGCCGCGGCGTTCGCGGTGATCGCCCTCGCGCAGGGCAAGTTCTACCTGCTGTTCTCCTTCCTGTTCGGCTACAGCGCGCTCTTCATCGTGCGTACCGGTGCCGTCCCGGAACGCCGGCGCTACCGCCGCCGACTGGTCGGTCTCGCCGTGCTCGGGTTCGCCCATGCCGTGCTGCTCTTCAGCGGTGACATCCTGCTCTCGTACGCGGTGCTCGGCTTCGCGCTGCTGCTGCTCCTGCGCCGGCCCGACCGGACCGTGTTGCGCACGGCGGTGATCGTCTTCGTGCTCTCCCTTGTCTGGCTTGGCGCGCTCGTGCTCCTCGTCGCGGCGGCACCGGCCGAGCCGGACACCACGACCACGGCGCTCGATGTCGCGCTGGCGGACGGGACGTTCCTCGAGGCGGCGCGCGCCCGGCTCGACGCGCTGCCGCTGACGCTGCTGACGATCGGCTCGCTCCAGTGGGGCTTCGCCTTCGCGATGTTCTGCCTCGGTGTGGTCGCGGCGCGCCGGTCGCTGTTCGCGGACCTCGCGGCCTCGCGCACGCTCTGGCGGCGCCTTGCCCTGTGGGGGATCCTGATCGGGCTGCCGCTGCAGCTCGTCGCGGCGTACCTCCAGCTGCGGAGCGGCAGCGGTCTCTCGTCCCTGACGACCGAGGCCGTCGGCGGGGTGATGTTCGGTATCGCGACCGCGCCGGTGCTCGCGGCCGGCTACGTGGGCGCGCTGGCGCTGCTGAGCCTGCGTGCCCCGCACGTGCTGGACCTCGTGCGCGACGGCGGCCGCGCCTCACTCACGCTCTACCTGTCGGAGTCGATCGTGCTCTGCGTGCTGTTCTGCGGTTGGGGGTTCGGGCTGTTCGGTCGCCTCGGCGCGGGTGCGGTCACGCTGATCGCGATCGGTGTCTACCTGCTGCTCGAGGTGGCAATCCGCCTCTGGCTTGCGCGCTTTCGGCAGGGACCGTTCGAGTGGCTGCTCGCGCAGTGGACGGGACCGGCCCGGCCCTAGGCGACCGGATCGGCGTCGAAGCGCACGATCGTGCTGGCCCACGACAGGCCGACGCCGAAGCCGGACAGCAGCGTCGTCTTGCCGGCGAGACCGCCCTCGCGCGCCAGCTCGGCGATCAGGAACGGAATCGACGAGGAGACGAGGTTGCCCGTGTCGCGGATGCGGATCGGGACGCGCGCGGGATCGAGCTTCATGCGCCGCACGAGGTAGGAGAGCATGTGGTTGCTCGCCTGGTGCAGCAGGAAGAGATCGACGTCGTCAGGAGCGATGCCGTTGGCGGCCGTCACGCGGTCGACGTCGGCGGGGACGGTGCCGAGCATGAACTCGAAGATGCTGCGGCCCGCCATCGACAGGCAGCGGGTGCCCTCGGCGTCCGGCTCGACGATCAGGTTGCGCGCGCCGGAGCCGTCCGTGCCGAAGGTGAACTCCGCCAGCTGCCCCCCGGCTCCCTCGCGCGCGATCCAGGTGGCGGCCGCGCCATCGCCGAACAGCGGCGCGGTGCCGCGATCAGCGGGGTCGATGACCTTCGAGTACGGGTCCGAGGTGACGAGCAGCGCGTTGTCGAGGCCCAGCGTCTCCAGCAGGCCGCGGACGACCGCGAGGCCGTAGACGAAGCCGGAGCAGCCGAGCCCGATGTCGAAGCAGGCGGTCTCTCGGGAAAGGCCGAGGCGATCCTGGACGAGCGCCGAGGTGTGCGGCAGGCCGTAGTCCGGGTTCTGGGTGCAGACGATCAGCACCTGGACGTCCTCGCGCCGTAGGTCGGGGCACTTGGCGAAGAGATCCTCCGCCGCCGCCACGCCCATGGCGGCCGCGCCCTCGTCCTCGGCGGCGATGTGGCGCTGGTGGATGCCGAGCTTGTCCTCGAGGAACTCGCGGTCCCAGCCGAAGCGCTCGATCAGCTCGTCGTTGCCGACGGTCCTCTCCGGCAGGTACGTGCCGATGGCGCGGATGGCGGTCACGGGGGGTCTCCTTCGGCGAGCGTGAGGGGGGGAAGGCTCGGCCGTCCCTCCTCAGTGAACAGCACCTGGTGGAAGAAGCGGGAGAGGGTGACCCCGCGGGTGTACTCGCCGAGGCGCGGTGCGACGTCCTCGCCGGCCGCCAGCTGGAGCATGCGGAAGGGGAAGTCGCCGCCGGCGGCGAGCGGCAGGGGGAAGGCGCCGCCGATGCGCGGGTTGACGTCGGTCACCTCATGGCGATCGGGCGCCTCCCGGAAGCACTGGACGGTGCCGGGGCCGCGCAGGCCGAGTGCCTCGGCGACGGTGCGGCCGACCTCGACCAGGGTGGGGTCCTCGAGCGTTGTGCCCTTGATCTGCTCGCCGCCCTTCGACTGGATCATCGCGCGCGGGATCGCGTCGAGGCAGCGGCCGTCGAGGTCGCAGAGCACGTCGATCGAGAACTCGGTGCCGCTGCAGCACTCCTGCACCATCGACGGGAGCGCCGTGTAGCCGAGGAAGAAGTCGAGCTCGCGGCGGTCGGCGCAGCGGAAGATGCCCTCCGAGCCGCGGCCCTCGCGCATCTTGACGAGCACGGGGAAGCGCAGGTCGGCGGGCAGCGCGTCGGGGTGGAACGTGCGCGGCGTGCCGAGGCCCTGCGCAGCCAGGAAGTCCGCCATCACGAGCTTGTCGACGCAGCGACGCGTGGCCTCACCGCCGGGCAGGAAGGCCTGGCAGCCGAGCTCGGCCAGCTGCGGCACGAGGTCGGCGAGCTGGACGAGGTCCCACTCCGAGCACGGCAGCACCATCTCGCAGCCGTGCTCGCGCACCGTCTGGAGCACGTGCTCGGCGTAGCCGGGGTCGCTCGCCGGCGGCGCCTTCACCTGCACGTCGCAGAAGGGGAGGGCAGGGGCGATGGCGGAGGAGTCGGTGCCGATCACGCGGCCACCGCCGTGGCGCGCGACGGCCTCGCGGAACGCGGAGACGACATCGACGCGCAGCCCGACGCAGGTCAGCAGCACGTTCACGTGCCGCTCCTATCCGTCGGCTGCCAGCCGCCGGCCTCGCCCTTGTAGGTACCGCTGCGCGAGAAGATCGTGCTCACGGTGCGGAGCATGATGGAAATGTCGAGGCGGAGCGACTGGTGGTCGACGTACCAGACGTCGAGTTCGATGCGCTCGGACCACGGCAGGCTGGCCCGGCCGTGGATCTGCGCCCAGCCGGTGACGCCGGGCGTGACGTCGAGGCGGCGCGCCTGATGGGGCGTGTACTGGTCGACCTGGTAGCGCAGCGTCGGCCGGGGGCCGACGAGGCTCATCTCGCCGACGAGGATGTTCCAGAACTGCGGCAGCTCGTCGATCGACGTCTTGCGCAGCAGCTCACCGATCTTCAGGATGCGCGCGTCGCCGGCGTCGACGGCGAAGCCCGCGCCCTGCGCCTCGGCGTTCACGACCATCGTGCGCAGCTTGAGCACGTGGAACGACGCGCCGTGTAGGCCGACGCGCTCCTGGCGGAAGAACACGGGGCCGCCGTCCTCGCGCTTGATCAGCGCGGCCGCGACCCCGATCACCGGGGCGGACAGGGTCAGGCCGACGACGGCGCCGGTCACGTCGAGGGCGCGCTTGGCGACGCGCTCCCAGCCCCTCACCGTGTGCCCTCCGGGCGCTCCCAGACCGGCTCGATGCCCTTGAACAGTGCGTGGTAGAAGGCGATCAGCGTGGCCAGCGTCACGAGGACGTAGTACTGGGCGAGCGCGAGCGGCAGGAAGCGCGCGGCCGTCTTGGCCGAGACGAGCGCCATGGCGATCACGAGCAGCTGCGCGAGCAGGATCAGCCACCACAGGCCGCCGACGGTGAACGCGAGCAGGATGCTGTCGAGCAGCAGCACCACGTGGAGCAGACCGCTCGCGTAGCGCAGCAGACGGTGCGAGACCATCTCGAGCCAGTAGACCGGACCCATCCGCAGCAGCGAGAACATGCGGCCGTAGAGGACGAGCAGCCAGCAGTGGCCGAACATGCGCACCTTGCGGCGGAACTCGTCGCCGAGGTCCGTGGTCGGCTTCTCCGAGGCGATGGCGTCGGGTGCGTAGGTCGCGATCCAGCCGTGCTTGACCATCAGGTAGGGGAACGAGAGGTCGTGGCCGTAGCGCGGGTCGACGAAGGCGTAGGTGTCACGGCGCACCGCGTAGATCGAGCCGTTGCCGCCCGTCACCGAGTGCATCTTCGCCTCCCAGCCGCGCAGCGCGACCTCGAAGCGCCAGTACGCACCCTCGCGGTTGGTGCCGTCGGCCTTGCGCAGGGACAGCCGGCCGCAGACGTACGCGACGCGGTCGTCGGCAAAGGGGCGCACGAGCCGGCGCAGCGCCTCGGGCTCCCAGGCGCAGTTGGCGTCGCTGAAGGCGATCAGGTCGGGCCAGTCACCGAGAGCGCGCACCGCCGTGTCCTGCGCGTTGACCTTGCCGCCGCGCTCGGCGCGCACGAGCTCGATGCCCTGGCTGGCGTAGCGCTCCACCAGCTCGTCCGTGCCGTCGTCCGAGGCATCCGAGGTGACGATGATCCGCAGGCGCTCGCTCGGGTAGTCGAGCGCCAGCGCGTTCTCGATCTTCGCTTCGATCACGTCGGCCTCGTTGTGCGCGGCGATGACGAGCGCGACGAACGGCTCGATATCCGCCGCGTGGATCTGCCGGGGCAGGAGCTTGGACCACACGAAGGCGAGGATCGGATACCCGATGTGGGTCCAGAGGATCAGCGCCAGCGCGACCCAGCCGATGGCGGCGAGGAGGCTCACAGTCGTGAAGGGTATAGGTCAGGCCACGGGCGGCGGGACGGTCATGGGTCGCAAGGCGCGCGGTGTACGTCGTACGGGACGTCCGTTGCTCACCGCGCGCGTTGACGTGCGTCTCCCTCGCGAGACCGTGTGTACGCCATCACATTTTTCAGATCTGCAAACCTGTTTTCTTTGCTAGGGTGCGTCCATGGTCGAGATGGGCATCAACGAGGCCAAAGCGCACTTCTCGCGATTGGTGCAGCTGGCGCTTGACGGCGAGGAGGTCATCATCACCCGTCACGGGCGTGGAGCGGTGATGCTGACACCGGTGGCGCAGGCTCCGCCGACGCTGCAGACGGTTCGAGGCGTGTGGAAGGGTCGTGTGCGGATCGCAGACGATTTCGACGAGCTACCCGAGGAGATCGCCGGCGAGCTCGGCATCGCGTGAGGCTGATCCCCGATACGCATGCCGTGCTCTGGTTGCTGGCCGATGATCCCCGGCTGGGAGGCAAGGCGCGCGGGCTTCTCGAATCAGGGCGTCACACCATCCTGC
>CAJCBN010000076.1 GCA_903960645.1 uncultured Actinomycetes bacterium
GGTGGCGAACGGGATGATGTCGCCCGGCAGGCGGTCGGACAGGTCCGAGCCGAGCAGGGCCTTGATGCCGAGCACGGTGATGGCAGGACCGAAGGCGATCAGCGCCAGACCGACGGGCACGATCTTCGCGGTCCACGGCCGACGGGCGCCGAGCGCGCGCAGGGCGCTCCAACGGGCCATGGAGGCGACCGCCCGGGTCGTGCTGCCGCGGATCTCACCCTCGTAGGGTCGGTAGCGGACGTCGTGGATGCGGGCCTGGCTCACCCGATCGCCTCCAGCAGCGCTTCCTCGATCGACGGGCCATCGGGGTGCAGCCGGCGCAGACCCACACCGCTCGCAGCCGCGGCGTCGCGCACGCGATCGCGGTCGGCGTCGTCGCGGACCGCGATCCGCACGGCGTGGTCGTCGATTGGCTCGCAGGCCAGTCCGGCGGTCGCCAGCGTCGCCACGAGCGGCGCGATCGGATCGACGGACTCGGCGCGCAGGACGTCGGTCTCTCCGGCGGTCGGGGCGAGCGGCCGGTCGAGCGTGACGCGCCCCTGGCGCAGCACCACGACGTGATCGCAGGTGCGGCGGATGTCGTCGAGGATGTGCGACGAGATCAGGACGCGCACGCCGAGATCGTGGGAGACGCGGCGGATGACTTCGAGCATCTCGGTGCGCTGGATGGGGTCGAGGCCGTTGGTCGGCTCGTCGAGGATGATCAGCTCCGGGGCGTGCACGAGGGCCTGGGCGAGCTTGACGCGCTGGCGCATGCCGAGCGAGAACGAGCCGATCACGCGCGAGCGCTCCTCCTCGAGCCCGACGGCAAACAGCACCTCGGAGGCGCGGCGGATGGCGTCGGTGCGCGAGAGCCCGCGTAGCTCGGCGAGGTGGCGCACCAGATCGGCCGCGGTCAGCTCGGGTGGCAGGCACTCGTGCTCCGGGGCGTAGCCGATGCGCCGTCGAATGCGGTCGCCGGCGGTGCGCGTGTCCTCGCCGAGGACCTCGATCTCTCCGGCGTCGAGGCGCACCAGCCCGAGGATCGCCTTCATCAGGGTGGACTTGCCGGCGCCGTTGCGTCCCAGCAGGCCCGTGGCGGCGGCGTCGATGCGGACGGAGACGTCGTCGAGGGCGGTGACGTCTCCGTAGCGACGGCTCGCTCCGTGAACGACGATGGCAGGAGCCGTGGTCACCGACACAGACTACGCGGTGGTCGACACAACGGCGGTGCCGTCACGGGCTCCGGTGTGATCACCGGAGCCCGTGACGAGAGCCGAGTGACGGCTAAGCCGCGACCTTGGCGTGGTTCTTCACGCCGAGGATGAGCACGATGCCGAAGCCGACCTTGGCCAGAACATCGATGACGGCGAAGACCAGGATCTCGCCGGTCATGTTGAGCACGCCGGTGCCCTCGGTGCCGAGCACCCAGAGGACGGGGTAGATGAACCAGAGCACGGTCAGGATCCCGAGCAGCTTCGTGTAGAGGGGCTTCATCGTGGCGTCGAGATGGGCCTTGACGGGGCTGAACAGCGCCCACAGCACCAGGAGGAAGAACACGCAGCTGATGACGTACCAGATCCACTTGTCGGAGTTGTCTCCGCGAAGCGAGGCGATGAGGCCGGTGGCAATCATCAGGACGTCCGCGCCGATAACCCAGCCGATCAGGCCGTTGCGGGCCCGTCCAGCTTCGCCGCCGCCGGTCAGCGGGGCA
>CAJCBN010000077.1 GCA_903960645.1 uncultured Actinomycetes bacterium
GGGTTCGTGACGGCCGTCGAGTCGGGTCGGCTCGACAGCGAGCTGAAGACCGAGGGCGTCATCTCGTCCGAGGGCGACGACGCGGTGCGCCTCATGACCGTCCATCAGGCCAAGGGCCTGGAGTTCCCGATCGTGGTCGTGCCCGACCTCGCCTGGAAGGCGCCCGTCTCGTCCCCCGCTGCGCTGGTGCCCGCCGTCGGTGCGCCGGCAGCCGTGGTGCCGGCGGCGACCGGCAACCGCTGTCCCACCCGCGCCCTCGAGGCGGCCATCGCCCTCGACAACGAGGCCGCCGAGCGGGAGGGGCACCGCGTCGCCTACGTCGCCTGCACCCGTGCTGAGAACCACCTGATCGTGTCGGGTGCGCGGGGCGAGAAGCCCACGTCCGGCACGGCACTCGCCTGGCTGCTCGCGCTGGTCGACGACGACTGCGCGCTCGGTGAGCGCGTGCTCGAGCTCGACGGCGCCCGCATCGGGGTGCACGTGGCCGATGCCTCCGTGGCCCCACCGTTGGCCGCCGCGTCCGAGCTGCCCGCCCCCGCCTACGTGCTCGACGACGGCGATGCCCAGCTCACCTTCGACATCGAGGCGGTCGGCGCCGCGGAGCCCACGTCAGACCACGGCCTCGCATCGCTCGCACCGCTCACCGGCGGCGAAGCCTGGGAGGCGCCGCTCCTGTCGTACTCCGCGCTCGAGCTGTTCGAGTCGTGCGCCTACCGCTTCCACGCGGAGCGCATGCTGGGACTGCCGGCCGCGCAGGCCGGTGGTGACGCCGCCGTCGGCAAGGCGGTCCACGCGGCCATCGAGATCGGCGAGGAGATCGATGCCGGGCTCCTGCTCGTCGAATCCGAGCCGGCGGCGACGCCGCGCGAGCAGCAGGCAGCACGCGACGGTCTCACACGCTGGCTGGGCTCGCCGCTGCGGGCGCGCTTCGCGGAGCTCCCCGCCGTGCGGCACGAGCAGCCGTTCCTGCTGCGGCTGGGCACGGCGACGGCGACCGGCTTCTTCGATCTCAGCGCGGTGGCGGGCCAGCGGCTCGTGATCGGCGACGTCAAGGTCGCGAAGCTGAAGGACCAGACGCCCGCAGAGCGTCGCGATGCGGGCTACCTGATTCAGGAGTCCCTGTACGCGCTGGCCGGGCTCGAGGCGGGCCACGCCGAGGTCGAGGTTGCGTACCAGTGGCTCGGCGACGACGCGGCGGCGACGGCGATGGCCGTGCGCGTGTTCACCCAGGCCGACCGGGAGCGGCTCCGCAGCGAGCTTGAGGCGCTGGCCGAGCGAGCCGTGCGCGGCCCGTGGCGGCCCACGCCGCCGGCCTACGGCTGCGGTGGCTGCCCCGCGCTCAACGTGCTCTGTGCGGGGCCTGCGCTCGGTGGTCGCGATGCCTAGGGTCACACGCACCAGCGCACCCGCGGCGCGGGCACGCACGATCTTTCGACGGCTGCGCGCCGAGTATCCCGATGCCACGTGCTCGCTGACGTTCGGCTCGCCGTGGGAGCTGCTCGTCGCCACCATCCTGTCCGCGCAGTGCACGGACGATCGCGTCAACGCCGTCACGCCCGAGCTGTTCCGCCGCTTTCCCACCCCCGAGGCGTTCGCGGGCGCCTCGCAGCGCGAGGTGGAGGAGGCGATCCACTCCACGGGCTTCTTCCGCAACAAGGCCAAGTCGCTGATCGGCGCGGCCCGCTGCGTGCTTCACGAGCACGGGGGCGAGGTGCCGCGCACCATGGACGAGCTGCGCCGGGTGCCCGGGGCCGGACGCAAGACGGCGAACGTCGTGCTCGGGAACGCCTACGGCATCGCGGAGGGGATTGCGGTCGACACGCATGCCTCGCGGCTGAGCCTGCGGCTCGGACTGACCGATACCGTCGAGCCGGTCAAGGCCGAGCGTGAGCTCGTCGCGATCGTGCCGCAGCGGATGTGGACCGACTGGACGCACCTGTTGATCGCCCACGGACGCGCCGTCTGCACCTCGCGCACTGCGCACTGTGAGGCGTGCGTCCTGTTCGACCTCTGTCCCACCGGCCTGCAGGAGCGGCGACGGAGCGCGCGTCCTGCGCGCGCCCCCGGGCACTGACGCCCTGCCATCCTCGGGGCATGGATCGCCTCGACCTCGAGCTCTACGCCGAACGGCTCGCCCGGCACGCGGAACGCACCGCCGACGACCTCGCCGATGCGCGGCTGCGCGAGGCCTGGTGGGAGCTCGAGCAGACGGCGCGTCCGCAGCTGACGGCGGCTGACGTGGCCCGTCTCGAGGGGCTCGGCCTACTGATCGCCCCGCCGGTCGCCGCCGTGCTCGGCCGGACGGTCGCCGAGCGCGCGCACGACCTCACCGCGATCCACCGCCTCCAGGCGATCGTCGAGTCGCAGCGCGCCGCGCGACGTCAGGTCGTGACGGGGGAGATCGCCACCAGCAGTCCGCCATCCTGGTCGTAGGCGGGGAAGCAGTCGCAGATCACCTGCTTCTCGATGCCGGCAGCGTGCACCAGCGTCGCCGGCTTCTCGAGTTGCCGGACGCCCCAGTCGAGCGTCAGCGCGATCGGATCGTCGTCGCCCGCGAACGTGAGGTGGAGGCCCGTGCGGAGCTCCTGCCCGATCAGCGAGGGCTCGAGGCGTCCGCTGACCTCGAACACGCCCTGACCGGCCGCGAGGATGCGGGATTCGGCGTCGCACACCACGAAGCCCGCGCCCGCATGCGGGAAGTAGTCCTCGAGCAGCTGGAAGAGGAAGCCGAAGCCGCACTGGTGGCAGCCGATCGACTGATGGGAGAGCCCCTCGCGCCCATCCTCGTCGAAGGAGCGCGTCTGGCAGTTGGGACAGATGAAGTACGGCACGGGCTAGGCGGTCGCGCCCTGCTCGACGTCGGCCAGCCAGCGCTCGGCGTCGAGCGCGGCCTGACATCCGCTACCGGCAGCCGTGATGGCCTGGCGGTACACGTGGTCGGCGACGTCGCCGGCCGCGAAGACGCCCGGTACCCGGGTGGCGGTCGAGCCGGGCTGCGGCAGCAGGTAGCCGTTCTCGTCCATGTCGAGCAGTCCCTGGAACAGGGCCGTAGTCGGGTCGTGCCCAATCGCGACGAAGAGTCCCGTGCAGGGAATCTCCTTGGTGGCCGTGCCGTTGGTCTCGCGGATGCGGATTGCCTTCAGGGCATCCTCGCCGAGGGCCTCTTCGACGACGTAGCCGAGCTCCCAGCTGATCTTCGGGTTGGCACGGGCGCGGTCGATCATGACCTTCGATGCGCGCAGCTCCTCGCGACGGTGCACGATCGTGACCTTGGAGGCGAACTTCGTGAGGAAGGTCGCCTCCTCCATCGCGGAGTCGCCGCCGCCGACCACGACGATCTCGTGCTCGCGGAAGAAGGCGCCGTCGCAGACCGCGCAGTAGGAGACGCCGCGGCCCTGGAGGCGCGCCTCGGACTCGAGGCCGATCTGGCGGGCGGTTGCGCCGGTGGCGACGATCACCGTGCGGGCTCGGATCGTGCCGGCGTGGGTGTCGAGCTCGTGCGGTGTGGCGAGCGGATCGTCGGAGAAGCGCACTGCTGTGACGTCCTCGGTGCGGATGTCGGCGCCGAAACGCTCGCACTGCGCGCGCATCTCCTGCATCAGGGCCGGACCCATGATTCCGTCCTTGAAGCCCGGGTAGTTGTCGACCTCGGAGGTGATCATCAGTTGGCCGCCGGCGGCGTAGCCCTCGATGACGACGGGGGAGAGATCGCCGCGGGCAGCGTAGAGCGCAGCCGTGTAGCCGGCGGGGCCGCCGCCGATGATCGCCACCTCGTGGATTCCGTCGTCTGCCATGGTCCGTTCCTTTGCCGTGTCGTCGCCTGCACTTGCACAAACGGCCCGCCGTGCGGGCACATTCCTATTCTTCCCGATCAGCCCCCCGGGCGGGTGCATCCTCGTGTTCCTCGACGCGCTCGGCGCGGAACCACTCCTGGCACCGCTCGCACCAGCATTCACCCTCGTCACCCTGATGCCCGAAGAACGAGCCGATCGGCTCGCCGCAGAACGGGCAGAAGCGGGGCCGCTCCGGGGTCACGGGATGAGCTCGACCTTGACGGACAGGGGCTTGCCGTTCTCGAGCAGCGACGAGACGTAGATCTCGACGTCCTTGCCCGGCAGGGCCTCGACGCGATGCTGCATCCCGGCCGGCTCGACGACGCCATGCCCGGCCGTCACGTCGTAGGTCTCGCCCGGCAGGATCGTGTGCACGACCTTGGGGGTCTCACCGGTCGAGTCCATGTCGACCACCTTGACCTTGCCGCCCTTCACGACGGTGTAGCGCAGCGTGCCGCTCGTGATGGCGGCGACCTGCGAGCCGTCGTGGAAGTGCAGCGGCAGCTTGGCGCCGGCGGGCACCGTGACGCGCTGGAGGTACATCGTGCGCCCGTCGGCACCGCGCGGGTTGACGAAGCGCGACAGCACATCGCGCTCGACGCTGGTGGCGCGCACGACTGCGGCGGTGGCCACGCTGCCGCCGATCGCACCGAGCACGGCGATCGAGACGAGCAGCAGGATGAGACGGGGCGAGAGACGGGACACGGGATCCTCCAAGGCAGGTACGGACACGCTACCCGGTCGGGCGTGGCGACGGTCGAAGCGCCGCTCTGTCCCCGCTGCCGCAATCAGCTTTGCTTTGGTGCCAGGCACCAAAGCAAAGCTGATCACCGGTCAGTCCCAGCTGAGCACGACGAGGTCGTCGCCGTCGGCGCGGATCCGGGCCGTGATGCGGTGCGGCGCCGCGCCGGGCGGGAGCGCGGCAAGTCGGATGTCGGGCTCGAGGGCGGGGGAGGGCGGCGAGGGACCGCGGTGGGTGGCGCTCACGCCATCGGCGGCGACTGGGGCGTCGCCCGGGTCGTCGAACAGCACGGCGTGGACCTCGACCGTGTAGAGGTGCCGCCCGGCGGCGTCCTCGAAGTGCTCCTCGAGGACCGCCAGGTGGAGGCCGCCGGTGACGACGAGCTCCGTCTCCTCGAGGACCTCGCGGCGCGCGGCCTCGAGTGGCTCCTCGCCGGGCTCGATGCGCCCGCCCGGCAGCGCCCA
>CAJCBN010000078.1 GCA_903960645.1 uncultured Actinomycetes bacterium
ATCGCATCGAGCGCCACCACCGCCACCGGCCGCAGCCCGGCGGCGCGCAGGGACGCGAGCAGCGCCTCGTTGCCGGCCTGTCCCACCGTGGCTCCGTCGGTCGAGGCCAGCACCAACGCGCGGGCGCGCTCCACGCCGGCCAAGTCGCGTGCCAGCTCGACCAGCGCGGCGGTCCCGCTGGCGTTGTCGTTCAGGCCCGGCCCCGGCGCAACATCGTCGCGGTTGGCCACGAGCACGATCGCCTCGGACGACGAGCCCTGCTCGACGATCCACAGATTCTCCATCTTGACGTCGCTGCCGTCGGGGCCCGGCGCGCGGAACGACGCGCGGTAGACGTCCTCGCCGCTCGCCTCTGCCAACGACCCCGCGACCTGGTCCGCCGCCTGCCGCGCAGTGACCGTGCCGGGCGAGCGATCCGGCGTTCGCTCGGCCAGCCGCCGCGCATAGGCGGCGGCCCGCGGCCCGTCGAAGCTGGGCGCAACGGCAATCGTCGCCGAGGGCCCAAGCGGCGTACGCACGCTGATCAGGAGGATCACCAGGGCGAGCAGCGGCGGTGCGATGAAGGCAATGCGCAGCACACGCCCGGCGTTCCCGCGGGGTCGGAACACCGCTTGGATGCTGCCACGCTGATCGTCCACAGGCCCGCTGACGGTAGCATTGGCCCGTGCAGACACCGCCTGTGGTCCTGATCATCGACGACGAGGAGTCGCTCCAGGAGCTGCTGCTCCACGCCCTCGAGCGCGACGGGTACCGCGTGCTCGTGGCCGGCACGTGTGCGGCCGGGCTGAATGCGTTCCGCACCGAGGCACCCGACGCGGTGCTGCTGGACGTGATGCTCCCCGACGGGTCGGGCCACGACGTGTGCCGCGCGATCCGCGCCGACTCAACCGTGCCGATCATCATGCTGACCGCTCTCGACGATGAGGTCGACAAGGTGATCGGCCTCGAGCTCGGCGCCGACGACTACATCACCAAGCCCTTCGGCATGCGCGAGCTGCGCTCCCGCGTGAAGGCGATCCTGCGACGGGCCGCGATGTCCGCCGCCCCAGCCGATGCCGACGACAGCCCCGCCGAGGAGCGCATCGAGCGCGCCGGCGTCGCCGTGGACCGTGTTCGCCACGTGACCGAGGTCGATGGCGTCGTCGTCGACCTCACGTACGTCGAGTTCGAGATCCTGACCACGCTGATTGCAAGTCCGGGCCGGGTGTTCAGCCGCAACCAGCTGCTCGATGCGGTCTGGGGCTCGTCCGACTTCCGCGAGCCGCGCACCGTCGACGTGCACGTCCGCCACCTGCGCGAGAAGATCGAGCAGGATCCCGCCGCGCCGATCCGCATCCAGACCGTGCGCGGCGTCGGCTACCGCTTCGAGGGGTAGCGCGTGGACTGGCTCGTCGACCGCGTCTTCCCGTTCCGACGGCTGACCGTCTGGCTCGGACTGCTGCTGCTGATCGTGATCGTCCTCGCCCTGGCGCTGATGTCGCTGCTGGTTCTGCCGTCGCTCGAGGAGAGTCTCGTTGGCAACCGCGTCGACACGGTCGCGCGGTCGGCCGAGCAGAGTGCGCCGACGTTCCAGTCGAACTTCGAGAACGCGCTCACGGGCGCGCCCGGCTCGCCCGACACGGACGCCGTCACCGCCGCCTACGGCCAGCTGACGAACACCGACGCCGCCGTCTACCAGGAGGTCAGCAGCACGACGCTGGTGCCGGTCACCGCGATGGCCCCGCGCCAGGCCAGCGACGTCGCCCTTGCCGCCGCCGCCGGCGATTCCCTCAGCCGCGGCGTGACCGGTAGCGGCAGCACCCGCCGGGCCGAGGCCGCCTTCCCGATGGTGGTCGCCGGCACGCGCTACATCGTCGTGCTGTCGTCCAGCCTCGATGACGTCGACGCGAGCGTCCGCCTGACGATCCGCCGCAGCCTGCTCGGCGCGCTGATCGCGGTGCCGCTCGCCGTGATCGCCGGCGTCCTCGCCGCCGCGCTGCTGACCCGGCGCCTGCGCCGGCTCGAGCGCTCGGCGCGCCAGATCTCGACGGGCCGGCTCGACGAGCCGATCCGTGATCGCGGCCGCGACGAGATCGGCGAGCTCGCCGTCGCCCTCGAGCGGATGCGCGACGAGATCGCCGCCACCGATGCCTCCCGACGGGCGTTCGTCGCCAACGCCTCGCACGAGCTGCGCACCCCCGTCTTCGCTCTCTCCGGCTTCCTCGAGCTGCTGGTCGACGAGGACGACGAGGCGATGCGCGCGCAGTTCCTCGCCACCATGCAGGATCAGGTCGAACGGCTCACGAAGCTGGCCACGGATCTGCTCGACCTCTCCCGTCTCGACGCGGGCAAGGTCCCGCTCGAGCACGAGCCGATCGAGCTGGCGGCGGTCGCCGAGCGGATCACTCGCGACCTCACGCCGCTCGCGGCCAAGCGCGGCGCCACGCTCGTGGTCGAGGCCGCCCCCGCGATGGCGCTCGGCGATGAGGCGCGCATCGGCCAGATCACGCGCGTCCTGATCGACAACGCAATGCGTCACAACCCGGTGGGCGTCGAGATTGAGGTCTCGACCGCACTGACCGAGGGCACGGCGGCGATCGTGGTCGCCGATTCCGGACCCCGCATCCCCGAGGCCGAAGTCGCCGCGATCTTCACCCGGTTCTCGCGTGGTGCCGGCGCCGGCGAGGGGTCGGGGCTCGGGCTCGCAATCGCCGGGGAACTCGCCGCACGGATGGGCGGCCGGCTGCGCCTCGACCAGAGCGGCGACCGCAAGGCGTTTCGGCTCGAGTTGCGCGCCGACGAGGAACCGTGAGCCGAGCCGCACGGCTTCACCCCAAGATCGCGCTAGGTTTGTGACATGGCGCGCGGGCAACACCGACTGACCGTCGTCTCGAACCGCGGTCCGATCCAGTACGCGCAGCTCGACGGCGAGCGGGTCGCCCTGCGCGGTGGCGGCGGGCTCGTCTCCGCCCTGCGCGGCCTGATCGGCAACCACGAGGTGACGTGGATCGTCTGCGCGATCTCGGCCGAGGATCACGTGGTCGCGGCCGAGCAGAACGGCCGAGCGCTGGACGAGACCGATGCCGTCGGCAACGCCTTCAAACTCCATTTCGCCGACCCCGCGCCAGACGACTTCGCCGCGATGTACGGCACGATCGCGAACCCGCTCCTGTGGTTCATCCAGCACGGCCTCTACGCCTCCGGCGAGGATCCGGTCATCAGCACCGACATCCGCGAGGCCTGGGCCGGCTACCGCCGCTACAACGCGGCCGTCGCGACGGAGGCAGCCATGGAGCGGGACTGCGACGCGCTGATGATCCACGACTACCAGCTCGCACTCGTGCCGGCGATGCTCCGCGAGGCCGGCGTCGACGCCCCGATCCTCCACTTCACGCACATCCCGTGGCCAGAGCCCGAGGCCTGGAAGCAGCTGCCCGTGGATCTGCGGACCGAGCTCCTGCACGGCCTCCTCGGCTCCGACATCGTCGGCTTCCACACGCAGCAGGACGTCACCAACTTCCTCGCCACCTGCGAGGTGCACCTCCCACAGGTCACGGTCGATCGCGAACGGGCCTGCGTGCGGATGACGATCGACCACGTGGCGCGCGACGTGCACATCCGCTCGTATCCGATCTCCATCGACCCGGCCGAGCTGCGGGCGCACATGCGCAACCCCGAGATGATCGCGGCGCACGCCGAGCTCATCCGGACGCGCCCCGAGAAGCTGATCCTGCGCGTCGATCGCACGGATCCGTCGAAGAACATCCTGCGCGGGTTCCACGCCTACGGACGCCTGCTGGAGCGGCGCCCCGACCTGCACGGACGGGTGCAGCTGCTGTCGCTGCTCGACCCCTCGCGGCTCGCCGTGCCGGTGTACGCGAACTACCTCAAGCGCATCAACGCGATCGCCGCGGAGATCAACGACACGCACGGATCGGACGGTTGGCTCCCCATCGACCTGCGCATTGGCGATAACTTCCCGGTGGTCGTCGCCGCGTATCGCGAGTACGACGCTCTGCTCGTCAACTCGATCGCCGACGGAATGAACCTGATCTCCAAGGAAGCCCCCCTTCTCAACGAGCGCGACGGTGTCGTCGTTCTGAGCGAGCGCGCGGGCTCGTTCGAGGAGCTGGAGCCGTGGGTGCTCCGCGTGGATCCGCTCGACGTCGAGCAGACCGCGGCCCAGCTGGAGCGCGCGCTCGAGCTGCCGCAGCCGGAGCGCGGCGAGCGCGCCGCTGCCATCCGCGCGTTCGTTGAGGACCACGACGTCGCCCGCTGGATCGACCTCCAGCTGGTCGACCTCGAGCTCCTCGCGGAGGCCCGCGCATGAGCGAGCCGCTGCTAATCGTCGCCGCGCTCAACGGGACGCGCAGCACCGAGGACTGCCCGAAGGTGCCGCTGACGCCGCAGGACCTGGCCGCCGAGGCGCGCCGGTCGGTCGAGGCCGGTGCCGGCATGGTGCACGTCCACGCCCGCAAGCCCGATGGCGCGGCGAGCTTCGACTTCGTGATCGACGACATCGTTGCGGCGATCCACGGCGCCGTCGACGTGCCGATCTCGATCTCGACGCAGCGGGCGCGCCAGACCTCACTCGGCACCGTCACCGCCCTCTTCGGCGTGCTGCGCGACCTGCCCGACGTCGGCGCCGTGCACGTACGCGCGCCGGAGCCCGACCTGCCCGCGCACCGCGAGGAGGCGCGCCAGATCCTGGAGGCGCTGGAGCAGGCGGACGTGCGCCCGGCGCCCGTGGCCGGCAGCCTCGACGCGATCGGCGATCTGCAGGCGCTCTACCACGACCAGCTGCTCGGCCGCGCGCCGTTTCTGCTGCTGACCCTCGCGGGCCCGACCTCCGAGTCGTCCGACCTCGCCGCCGGCACGCCCCAGAACACGCTGCACCTGATCGACGCCGTCCACTCATCGCTGGCCGGCCTCCCGATCGTGGCCAGCGGACGCGATGCGGCGAGCCCGATTGTGCAGGCCGTCGCTGCCGCCGCAGGCGAGCACATCCGCACCGGCTTCGAGGATACGATCACGCTGCCCGATGGCGCGCCGGCCAGCTCGAACGCCCAGCTGGTCGAGCACGCCGTGCGGCTGGGCGCCGCGCTCGGTCGGGCACCGATGGCGCCCGACGAGGCGCGCCGCCTCCTGCGCTGACCGTCAGTTCTGCGCGATAGGGTTGGCGCATGTCGCGTCGCGTCAAGCTCATCCTCGCCGCGCTGATCGTGGCCGCCTCCGGCTTCCTCGCGATCGGCCTCTACGGCATCACGCAGCAGTCGGATTCCGCCGCCGCCCCGACCGAGCAGAGCCTGATCCCGAAGTTCGAGGCCAAGGACGCGCCGCCGGTTCTGGGCACCACTCTCGACGGCGAGCCGTTTGACCTTGCGGACTACCGCGGCACACCGGTCGTCCTCAACTTCTGGGCGTCGTGGTGCGGTCCGTGCCGACGCGAGCTCCCCGCGCTCGCCGCCTTTGCGAAGGCGCACCCGGAGATCCAGGTGATCGGCGTCGATTACCAAGATGATGTGGAGGCAGCGCGCACGTTCGCCGCGGAGAACGGTGCCACGTGGCCGAGCGTCGTCGACGACGGTCCGATCGGCGCGGCGTACGAGGTGCCCGGGCTGCCCGCTACCTACCTGATCGATGCGCAGGGACGCATCGTCGAGCGCCTGCTCGGCGAGGTCACCGAGGCGACCCTGACCGAGCAGCTGCCGGCGTTGATGTCGTGATCGCCGCGATCTCGCTGTCGGGCGTCGGCCTCGCAACGGCCTTCGCCGCCGGCTTCATCTCGTTCCTGTCGCCGTGCGTGTGGCCGCTCGTGCCCGCCTACCTGTCCTACGTCTCCGGCGTGCCCTACGACGAGCTCGGCTCGAACCGGCGCCGCGTGGTGCTGACGACGCTCGCGTTCGTCGGCGGCTTCTCGGTCGTCTTCGCGCTGTACGGCGTCAGCGTCGGCTACCTCGGTGCGCTGGTCGCTGATTACCGCCGACCGATCGAGATCGTCGGCGGCGTCTTCGTCATCCTGATGGGGCTCGCGCTGCTTGGCTTCGCCCAGCGTCTCGTCGGCCGCGAGGCTCGTGTCGGACTGCCGGCCCGCCCGACGACGTACGTCGGTGCCGGCTTCGCGGGCGTGGTCTTCGCCGTCGGCTGGACGCCGTGCATCGGCCCGATCCTGACGTCGATCCTGCTCTACGCCGCCACACAGGGCTCGGCCGGCGGCTCGCTGCTGCTGCTCGCCTACGGCATCGGCCTCGGCGTGCCGTTCCTGCTCTCCGGCCTCCTCGCCTCGTGGCTCCTCGAGCGCACGGGCGCCTACCGCAAGTACGGCGCGTGGATCAACCGCGTCGCCGGCGTCGTGATGATCATCGTCGGCGTGCTGCTGGCGACCGGGCAGATGACGCGGATCACGCAGCAGCTGAGCGGCTACGGCGTGATCGTGTAGGCCGGGATGCGACAAAGGGGTCAGACCCTTTCGTCGCATGCCCCGCAGTCCGCAACGTTGTTCGGTGAATGATCCGGGCGGGCATGCGACGAAAGGGTCTGACCCCTTTGTCGCATCCGCACAGCGGCTCCACCCGACCGACTCACCCCAGCGCGTACCCGACCAGCGCCAGATTCAGCTGCGCGCTTGGCGTCAGCGGACTCGGCCACGCCCCCGCCGGGAACACGTCGAGTCCGATCACCTCGGGCAGCATCAGTGCGAACGGGCCGTCGGAGCGGAGCCGGAAGATGCCGGCCATCTCCGTCTCGTCCCCGAGCTCGTTGAGGAACGTGCCGACGTGCTCGGGAGGCGGCCCGTCGTAGCCGAGCTCCTCGCGCAGCTCGCGCACGACCGCCTCGAGATACGTCTCCGCGCCGTCGACGTGACCCGAGCAGGCGAGGTCCCAGCAGCCGGGTGACGAGTCCTTGCGCAGCGAGCGGCGCTGGAACAGCATCCCCTCAGAGGTCTCCACGATCACGCTGACCGAGCGGTGGATCAGGGTCGCGTCGGCGTGGCACTCGGCCCGCGTGCGGTACCCGAGCACGCGGTCGTCGCGGTCGACGACGCAGAACACCTCGTCCTGGCGCTGCACGGGGGCGGGTTGCATGAGGCATATCGTATGACGCGATGGCCAAGGTGCTCTCCGTCGTGGGCAATCGCCCCCAGTACGTCAAGGCCGCCCCGCTGTGCGTGGCGCTGGCCGCGCGTGCCGACGTGGTCGGCGTCGACACGGGGCAGCACTACGACCCCGAGCTCTCCCAGGTGTTCTACGACGAGCTGGGGATCGCCCCGCCGGTGCACCGGCTCGAGGTCGGCTCCGGCTCGCATGCCGCGATGACCGCCCGCATCCTCGAGCGCATCGAGCCCGTGCTGCTCGCCGAGCGCCCAGACTGGTGCGTCGTCTACGGCGATACCAACTCCACGCTCGCCGCCGCGCTCGCCGCCGCCAAGCTCGGCATCCCCGTCGCGCACGTCGAGGCGGGCCTGCGCTCGTACGACCGCTCGATGCCGGAGGAGGTCAACCGCGTCCTCGTCGACCGCATCTCCGACGTGCTGCTGGCGCCCTCGCAGACCGGTGCGGACAACCTGGCCGCCGAGGGCATCGCAGACGGCGTGCACGTCGTCGGTGACGTGATGGCCGACGCGGCGCGCCTGTTCGGGCCGATCGCAGAGCGCTCCGACGCGCTGACGGAACTCGGCCTCGAGCCGGGCGGCTACGTGCTCGCCACGATCCACCGCGAGGCGAACACGCGCCAGCCGGCACTCGGCCGCCTCGTCGCGG
The DNA here is from genome assembly GCA_903960645.1 of uncultured Actinomycetes bacterium. GTDB lineage: Bacteria > Actinomycetota > Thermoleophilia > Gaiellales > F1-60-MAGs149 > F1-60-MAGs149. The sequence goes on from CAJCBN010000078.1 coordinate 7,740, forward strand.
CGCTCAGCGCGCTCGACGCGGACGTCGTGCTGCCGCTGCATCCCCGCACCGCCGCCGCCCTCAAGCGCGAGGGACTCACCTTCGGCGGGCGCGTGCGCGTCGTCCCGCCAGCTCCCTACCTGGCCTTCACCGCACTCCTGCGCGGCGCGCGCGTCCTTCTCACCGACTCCGGCGGCGCGCAGAAGGAGGCCTGGTTCCACGGGGTGCCCTGCGTGACGCTGCGCGACCGCACCGAGTGGGTCGAGACCGTCGCAGCCGGCGGCAACGTGCTCGTCGGCGACGATGCCGGAGCGATCGCCGCGGCGATCGCCGACCCACTGCAGCCCGCCGCCTGGCCTGCGCTGTACGGCGATGGGCACGCCGCCGAGCGCATCGCCGACGTGCTGCTCGGCGCCTGACGCGGCATCCCGGGCGCTGAGCCGGGTACCATCCCACCCGTGCAGCGCGATGTCGCAGTCGTCGGCGCCGGTTACGTCGGCCTCCCCCTCGCCGTCCGCCTCGCAGAGGCAGGGCGCACCGTGGTGTGCCTCGACCCGGCCGCGGACAAGATGGAGCGCCTCAACGCGGGCGACTCGTACATCGAGGACGTCGACTCCGCCGACCTCAAGCGCCTCGTCGATGCGGGCGTGCTCGCCGGCACCACCGACGAGGGCGAACTGCGCGACGCCGACGCGATCCTGATCTGCGTCCCCACGCCGCTCGCCGAGCACCGCGAGCCCGACCTCGGCGCCGTCCGCTCCGCCACCGCCGCCGTCGCGCGCAACCTCCGCAAGGGACACGTCATCGTCCTCGAGTCGACGACGTACCCGGGCACGACGCGCGAGGTGCTGCAGCCGATGCTCGAGGAGGGCGGTCTCAAGGCCGGCACCGACTTCCACCTGGCGATGTCGCCCGAGCGCATCGACCCGGGCCGTACCGACTTCACGGTCCACACCACGCCGAAGGTGATGGGCGGTCTCACGCCCGCCTGCGCCGAGCGCGCCGCAGCCGTCTACCAGGGCGCGGTCGACACGATCGTCCAGGTCTCCTCGCCCGAGGCGGCCGAGCTCGCCAAGCTGCTCGAGAACATCTTCCGCACCGTCAACATCGCGCTCGTCAACGAGCTCGCGATGCTCTGCGACCGCATGGGCCTCGACGTCTGGGAGGTCGTGGACGCCGCGGCCACCAAGCCGTTCGGCTTCATGCGCTTCGAGCCCGGCCCCGGGCTCGGCGGGCACTGCCTGCCGATCGACCCCTTCTACCTGACGTGGAAGGCGCGCGAGCATGACTTCTCGACCGAGTTCATCGAGCTGGCCGGCAAGGTCAACGAGAACATGCCGCACTACTGCGTCGACCGCATCGCGCGCGCCCTCAACGACGCGTCGAAGAGCGTCCGCGGCGCCGACATTCTGATCCTCGGCGTGGCCTACAAGAACGATGTCGGCGATATGCGCGAGTCGCCCGCCCTGCCGATCATCGAGCTGCTGCGTGAGCGCGGTGCGCACCTCAGCTACCACGATCCGCACGTCGCCGCCATGCCGGACTTCGCGCTCGAGTCGGTCGCGCTGACCGCCGCTGCGGTGGCCGCCGCCGACTGCGTCGTGATCGTCACCGGCCACAACGACGTCGACTACGCGATGGTCGTCGATCAGGCGACCGCCGTGCTCGACCTGCGCAACGCGACGGGCCGACGCTCGCTCGGAGGCCCGCATGTCCAGCGCCTCTAGCCCCGTCCGGATCGGCATCATCGGCCTCGGCTACTGGGGTCCGAACCTCGCGCGCGCGCTCGCCTCGACGCCCGGCTGCGAGCTGGCCTACGCCTGCGACCTCGACGAGGGCAACCGCGCCCGCCTCGAGGGCCGCTACCCGGGCACGGTGCTGACCGATCGCTTCGACGATCTGCTCGAGGACGACACGCTCGACGCAATCGTCGTCGCCACGGGCGCGCCGAGCCACCACGCGATCGGCATGCGCGTTCTCGCCGCCGGCAAGCACGCGCTGATCGAGAAGCCGCTGGCCCTGACCGTCGCCGACGCGCGCGAGCTCGTCGCCACCGCCGAGGCCGGCAACCGCGTGCTGATGGTCGGCCACCTCCTGCGCTTCCACCCCGTCTTCCAGCAGCTGCACGACATCACCGCGTCGGGCGAGCTCGGCCGGATGCTCTACCTCTATACGAACCGCCTCAACTTCGGCAAGGTCCGCGCCGACGAGAACGCGCTCTGGAGCCTCGCCCCCCACGACATCTCGCTGGCCCTCGCGATCGCCGGCGAGCGACCCGAGGAGGTCTCCGCCCGCGGCGAGGCCTTCCTGCGCGAGGGCGTCGAGGACGTCGTCTTCGGGTACCTGCACTTCCCGAGCGGCCTCGTGGCGCACCTGCACGTCTCGTGGCTCGACCCGCACAAGAGCCGCAAGCTCACGGTCGTCGGCTCCGAGGGCATGGCCGTCTTCGACGACACCGAGGCGGACCGCAAGCTGACGGTCTACGAGAAGGCCTCCTCGCCGTCGCGCTTCGACACCTGGGGTGAGTTCCAGGCGCTGCGCACCGGCGACGTCCGGATTCCGCAGGTACCGAACGCCGAGCCGCTCGTCCAGGAGACGAAGGCCTTCGTCGCGGCGATCCGCGAGGGCCGGGCGACCGTCGCCTCGGGCGCCGAGGGGCTCGCCGTCGTCGAGGTGCTGACCGCGCTCCAGACGTCGCTCGAGCAGCGCGGAGCGCCGATCCGGCTGGACGCCTGATGCGCGACGTCCACCCGACCGCGATCGTCGAGGCCGGCGTCGAGCTCGGCGCGGACGTCGAGATCGGCCCGTACGCGGTCGTACGCGCCGGCACCGTGCTCGGCGACGGCGTGACGGTCGGCGAGCACGCGGTGCTTGGCAAGCGCCCGAAGCTCGGTCCGAAGTCCGTCGCCAAGGGCGGCGACCTGCCCGGCCTCGTCGTCGGTGCGGGCTCGACCATCTCCACGCACGCGATCGTCTACGCCGGCACCGTGCTCGGCGAGCGCGTGATCATCGGCGACCAGGCCTTCGTCCGCGAGCGCTGCACGATCGGCAGTGGCACCGTGATTGGCCGCGGTGTGACGGTGGAGAACGACACCGTGATCGGCGAGGGCTGCCGCGTGCAGTCGCAGTCGTACATCACCGCCAAGAGCCTGCTCGAGGACGACGTCTTCATCGCGCCCTGCGTGGTCACGACGAACGACAACTTCATGGGCCGTACCGAGCGGCGTCACGCCCTCCTGCGGGGCCCGACGATTCGCCGCGGCGCCCGCATCGGCGGCGCCGTCTGCCTCTGCCCCGGCATCGAGATCGGCGAGGAGGCCTTCATCGGCGCCGGCGCCGTGGTGACGAAGGACGTCCCGGCCGGCACGGTGATGGTCGGCGTGCCGGCCCGCGTCTTGCGCGACGTCCCCGAGGACGAGCTGCGCCGTAACGGCGGCTGAGCCGCCCGTGGACGTCGCCCTCGCCGGGTTCCTGACCGGCCTCTCGCTGATCATCGCGATCGGCGCCCAGAACGCCTACGTCCTGCGGCTCGGCCTGGCCCGCAACCATGTCTTCCTGGCCGTCGCGATCTGCGCGAGCGCCGATGCGCTGTTGATCGCGGCGGGCGTCGGTGGCCTCGGCGTGCTCGTGCAGGCGCACGGCGACCTGCTCACCGCGATCGCGCTGGTCGGTGCTGCGTACCTGCTCTGGTTCGCCGTGCGCTCGTTTCGCAGCGCGCTGCGCCCCGACGTCCTGCTGCCGTCGCAGCAGGCGCCGCAGGCCGCCGCCGCGGTGGCGCTCACCATGCTCGGCCTGACGTTCCTCAACCCGCACGTCTACCTCGACACGGTGCTGCTGCTCGGCACGATCGGCGCCTCCTTCGGTGACCAGCGCTGGTGGTTCGCGCTCGGGGCGGCAGCAGCCAGCGTCATCTGGTTTACCGGCCTCGGCTTCGGCGCCCGGCTCCTGTCGCCGCTGATGGCGCGCCCGCGGACCTGGCGCATCCTCGACAGCGCGATCGGCGTCGTGATGCTGATCATCGCCGTCGCGCTGATCCGCTCGGCCGTGGGCTAGGCTGCGGCCATGAACGAGCCCCGCCCGGCCCACGAGATCGCCGCTCCCGACATCACCGTCGAGCCGCGGGAGGCCCGCATCGTGATCACGATCGGCGACACGGTGCTCGCCGACTCGCAGCGCCCCTCCGTGGTGCGGCAATCCGACACCGGCGTGGCGCGCTACTACCTGCCGCGCGAGGACGTGCGCGAGGACCTGCTCGAGCCCAGCGCCACGACGACGCACTGCCCGTACAAGGGCGACACGACGTACCACGCGGCGCGCATCGACGGCGTCCTGCACGAGGACGTCGCGTGGAGCTACGACGCGCCGCTGCCCGCGGCCGCCGACGTCGCCGGCTGGCTGTCCTTCGACGACAGCCGCGTCCACGTCACCATCGGCCCGGCGGATTGACCAGAGGGGTCAGGCCCCTTTGTTAGGAC
>CAJCBN010000079.1 GCA_903960645.1 uncultured Actinomycetes bacterium
ACCGTCTCGTTCGTCTCGCCGCCGATATAGCGGCTGGGCTTCTCGACCTCGGTCAGGAGGCGCTCGATGCGCGGCTGGAGGGAGTGCTGCTCCACGCTCGGAGTCTACCGGCCCCGCGTCTGCGACCGGGCAGGTCTAGTCTCCCGACGGCTCGAGCGCCTTCTGCACGTAGCGCCGTGGGCGCTCGCGCCAGCCCGGGGCGAGCGTCTCCTCGCGCACCTGTCGGATGCCCACGGCGACCGCCAGACCGACGATGGTGAGGTTCGTCACCGTGTTCGAGCCGCCGTACGTCATGAACGGCAGCGGAATGCCCGTGGTGGGCGCGATCCCGAGGTTCATCCCGACGTTGATGGCGACCTGCAGGATGATCAGGCCGAAGGCGCCCGCGGCGATAAACGCCTCCTCGAGGTTGCGGGCGCGCGGAATGATCCGCCCGATCCGCCAGAGCACGAGCAGGTAGAGGAGCAGCACCACGGCTGAGCCGACGAAGCCGCGGTTCTCCCCCACCACGGCGAACACGAAGTCCGTGTGGTGCTCGGGCAGGAAGTTGCCGGCCGTCTGGCTGGCGCCCTGTCCGCGGCCGACGAGCCCGCCCGAGCCGATCGCGATCTTGGACTGATCGGCCTGGTACGCGGCTGGGCTGCCGCCCTGGGGGTCGAGGAAGGCTGTGATGCGCTCCGTCTGGTACGGCCGCAGCAGTGGGACGCCGACCGTCGGCAGGATGCCGAGCACGAGGACCACGATCAACACCCCGACCCCGCCGATGATCGCGAGGATCCGGCCCGACAGGCCCGCCACGACGAGGATGGTCACCGTGATCGCGACGTAGACGATGGACGTGCCAAGGTCTGGCTGGATGAAGACCAGAGCGAAGGGCGGCAGCATCAGCAGCGAGGCACGGATGACCAAGCGCCAGCCCGTGATGCCACGCCGCACGCAGTCCGCCACGATCAGCGATAGACAGACGATCATCGTGGCCTTGCCGAGCTCGGAGGGCTGCAGCGTGAAGAACGGCAGCTGGATCCAGCGCTGCGAACCACGCGCCGCGGAGAAGCCGAGCACGATCACGAGCAGGCCGATGGTGCTGCCGTAGATCGGCCAGAACAGCCGGCGGTAGACGCGCGGATCGACGAACGCCGCGACCGCTCCGAGCGCGAGCCCGGCGATGATGTAGACGATGTGCCGGCGGTCGAAGTAGCCAGGGTCGCCGGCGATATCGTTGACGGTCGCGACCTGCACCGCGCGCTCGCCGATGTAGAGCAGGAGCAGCACGGCCGCCACCAGCAGCCAGTCAACGCGGCGGAGCAGCGGGGCGAAGGTCATCCCGTCGTCTCCGCTGTGGTGCTGGGGAAGAGCGGCCCGCTGTTGCCGTCGAGCTCCTGCGCCGGATCGGTGCCGAGCGCGGGTCCCGAGTAGACGCCGGCTGCCTCGGCGCTGGCGATCTGCCCGATCGTCGCCTCGTCGACTCCCAGCGCCTTCGCGAAAACCTGGCGCACGGCGGGCGCTGCGGCGACACCGCCGAAGCCGCCCTGCTCGATCACGCAGACGACGACGAGCGTGGGGTTGTTGGCCGGGGCGTAGCCGGCGAACCAGGCGAAGTCGCGCTTGCCCAGCTTCTCCGCCGTGCCCGTCTTGCCGGCCACCGCGACCGGGAAGCCGAGAAACGCACCGTAGGCAGTGCCGTTCTGGTCGGCCGTGACGCCCTCGAGGCCCTTGCGGATCGTCGCCAGCATGTACGGATCGAGCTGCACCCTCGTGCCGGGCGGGGCCTCCAGCTTCTCGCGGAGGGTGCCATCCTGGCCGTAGACGGAGGCGCCGACGTGCGGCTCGACGAGCGTGCCGCCGTTGGCCAGCAGGGCGTACAGCCGGGCGATCTGCAGCGGTGTGACCTCGAGATCGCCCTGCCCGATCGACTGCAGCACGGCATCGCCCGACGTCCAGCGGTTGTGCACGCGGTCGTCACCGAAGCGCTGCCTCTTGTAGGCGTAGTCGGGGACGCTGCCGGGCGAGTCGCCGCCGATATCGATGCCGGTCGGCGCACCGAAGCCGAGGCGGCGCGCCCACAGCGGCTGCGGCTCGAGGTCGCCAGACTTCGGCGTGGCGTCGTACAGGCGCTTGCCGAGCTCGTAGAAGTAGGTATCGCACGAGACCATCAGGGCCTGCAGCGCGTTCATCGGCTCGTTCACGCCGGACTCGAAGTTGCGGTAGACCTGCCCGTCGATCTCCATCTGCGGGGAGCACTGGATCTGACTGTCGGGCCGCACGAGTCCCGCTGCGCCAGCGGCGATCGCCGTCACTGGCTTGAACGTCGAGCCCGCCGGGTAGAGGCCGTTGAGCGCGCGGTTGAGCAGCGGCGAGTTCTTGGCGTCCTGCGCCAACTGACCCCAGTAGCGGTCGCCCTCGGAGCTCGCCAGGATCGCCGGGTCGAAGCCCGGGTTCGATGCCATCGCGCGGATCGCCCCAGTGCGGGGATCCATCGCCACAATCGCGCCGCCTTCGACGGTCGGGTGGCCGTGGGTGCGGGCGTAGCTGATCGCCTCGCGCAGCGCGTTCTCCGCGGCGGTCTGGATGCCAGCGTCGATCGTCAGCCGG
>CAJCBN010000080.1 GCA_903960645.1 uncultured Actinomycetes bacterium
CCGGACAGCCGGCTGATCGGCAAGCCCTTCCGCGAGCGCCCGCTCGAGGGCGCGATCGTCGGTGCGATCGTGCGCGGTGACCGCGTCATCTTCCCGCGCGGCGACGATGCGCTGCAAGCCGGAGACTCCGCGATCATCCTCGCCGAGGCCCAGCGAGTGGCTGCGCTGGAGCAGGCGCTGTGAGCGCGGCGGCCGCCGCGCCGCCGAGACACCGACGGCTGCGGGTCGATCTGGGAGCCAGCGGCAGCCTGATCGGGCTGATCCTGCGCTGGCTCAGCCTGACCCTGATCCTGCCGATCATCGTGGCCCTGATCTACGACGAGTCGATCCGGCCCTTCGTGATCCCGCTGGTCGGCGGCGTCGCCGTCGGCCTGATCGTCGAGCGTGCCTGCGGACGCCGGGCCGACGACATCGGCGTGCGCGAGGCCTTCGTCGTCGTGGCGGTGACGTGGCTCGCTGCGGCGCTGCTCGGCTGCATCCCGTACCTGATCGAGGGCGGCGACATCGCCAATCCGATCGACGCGTACTTCGAGACCATGAGCGGCTTCACCACCACAGGTGCCAGCGTGATGGGGGACATCGCGTCGCACAGTCAGGCGATTCTGTTCTGGCGCTCGCTGACCCAGTGGCTGGGGGGCATGGGCATCATCGTGCTGGCGATCGCGGTACTCAACCAGGCCGGTCCCGGCGGCAAGGCGCTGCTGCAGCAGGAGGCGCCCGGCCCCGACGCGGAGAAGCTCACGCCGCGCCTGCGCGACACCGCGCTCCGCCTGTGGGTCGTGTACCTCGGCCTGTCCGCCGCGCTGGCACTCTCGCTCTACGTCGTTGGCCTGTTCGACATCGACCAGGGGATGAACCTCTACAACGCTGTGAGCCACGCGTTCACGGCCATGTCCACCGGCGGGTTCTCACCCGAGGCGAGGAGCGTGGAGGCCTTCGGCTGGATGTCGCAGCTTCTGCTCGCGGTGTTCATGGTGATCGCCGGCGCGAACTTCGCGCTGTGGTACCGGACGGCACGTGGCGACCTCCGGGCGGCTCCGCGTGACGGCGAGTTCCGGGTCTACCTCGCGCTCATCGCGGCGCTGTCGGTCCTGATTGGCATCGCCCTGCTCGCCACAACCGACGCCGACTGGCTCAGCGCCTTCGGGCAGGCGGCGTTTCAGGTGATCTCGGTGATGACCACCACCGGCTACGCCTCGCAGGACTTCGCACCGTGGACCGCCTTCGCCCTGTTGGCGCTGTTCGCCGCCATGTTCATCGGCGGCTGTGCGGGGTCGACGTCCGGCGCCATCAAGGTGATCCGCATCCGGCTCGCGTTCGGCAGCGCGCGGCGCGATATCCAGACCGCGGTGCATCCGGAGGCGGTGCTGCCCGTGCGCTCGAACGGCAAGCCTGTCCGCGAAGCCGCTCTGCAGGGCGCCACCGCCTTCATCGGCCTATACCTGCTGACCTTCGCCGTCGGCGCCGCGCTGATTCTGTTCATCGCGATGCTCCACGGGGCGGATGTGGGCGCCTTCGACGCGATGGTGGCCGCCGCGACCACGATCGGCAACGTCGGTCCCGGGGTCGGCGCCGCCGGCCCGATGGGCTCCTTCGCCGCCTATCCCGCCGAGGCCAAGGTCACGATGATCGCGCTGATGTGGGTTGGGCGCCTCGAGCTGATCCCCGTCTTCGTACTGCTGACCCGGGCCTACTGGTTGCGATGAGCCCGCGGCGGCGGCGACCGGGCACCGTGCGGCTCCCGCCGGCGCTGCGCGTGGTGGGACTCGTCGTTGGTGGCGCCGGGTTGACGATTGCCGCGCCGCTGGTCTACGCGCTGGCGATCGGAGACTCGATCCGGGCCTTCGCGCTGCCGCTCGCGCTCGCGGCCGTCTTGTTCGTCGGCGCGCTGCGCCTCGGACGCCGCATCCCGGCGCCGACCCGGCGCGAGTCGCTGCTGGCGGCGGTCCTCACCTGGGTCGGCCTATCGCTGTTCGGGATCCTGCCCTACGTGCTGGGGAGCGCGACCGGCGGCGCCGGCGCACCGATCGACGCCTTCTTCGAGAGCACCGCCGGGTTCACCGCGACCGGCGCGACCGTCATCACGGAGTTGCAGGCGCAGTCCCGGCCGCTGATGCTGTGGCGCGCACAGACCCAGTGGATCGGCGGCATCGGGCTGATCGTGCTCGCTGTGATCTTCCTGCCGCGCCTCGCCGTGGGCGGTCGACAGCTGATCGAGACCGAGGTAGCGGGCCCGCAGCTCGAGAAGCTCGCGCCGCACCTGCGCGCCTCGACGATCCGCATCGTGGCGGTCTACGTCGCCCTCACCGTGCTGGTCATCGGCGGTCTGATCGCACTTGGACAGGCCGGTCTCGCACCCGGCATGGATTCGTTCCAGGCCGTCGCGCACGCCTTCACGACCGTCTCCGCCGGCGGCTTCTCGCCGAACCCGCGCTCGATCGAGCCGTTCGGGCCGTGGGTGCAGTGGTTGATCGCGGTCGCCATCGTCGTCGCCGGCACGAACCTCGCGCTGTGGTACCGGGCGATCGCCCTGCGCCGCCCGCAGAGCTTCCGCGACGACGAGCTGCGCTGGTACCTCGTGATCCTCGGGGTCGCCTGCGTCGTCCTGGTCTCCGAGCTCGCACTGGCCGGGACGTACGGGCTCGCCGACTCCGTCCGCCAGGGCGTGTTCCAGGCGGCCTCGATCATGACGGGTACCGGCTACGCCACCGCCGACTTCGCCCAGTGGTCCGAGCTCGCGCTCGGCACGCTGTTTCTCCTGATGTTCGTCGGCGGCTGCAGCGGGAGTCCCACCGGCGCGCTCAAGGTCATGCGCGTCGTGCTGGCCACCCGCGTGGTATTCCGGGAGATCCGCTCCACGATCCACCCCGATCAGATCCGCCTGATCCGCACCGGCGGGCGGTCACTCAACGACCGGGTCATCCACGGGGTCGTGGTGTTTGTCCTGCTCTACCTCGCACTCGTCGTCATCGGCGGCGTCCTGCTGCTGGTCGATCCGGGCCGTCCGGCGGGACTCAACTTCGAAGACGCGCTGTCGGCGTCCGCCGCCACCATCGGCAACGTCGGACCGGGCTTCGGCGTGGTCGGTCCGATGGGCTCGTACGCACCGTTCTCCGATCAGGCCAAGATCTTCCTGTCGCTGCTGATGGTGGTCGGGCGCCTCGAGATCTTCCCCGTGCTCGTACTCCTGACCGGCGCGTTCTGGCGCGACTGAGCAGGAGCGGGGGCGATGCGCCCGGCAGGATTCGAACCTGCGGCCTCGAGATTAGAAGTCTCTCGCTCTATCCCCTGAGCTACGGGCGCCTCTGTACGGTACCCGGCGCGGTCATACGGCGATACCACGCACACTGAATCCGTGCGCTACCCCTACGCCGACATCCTCAGCCTGCCCGCCGTGCCGCGCCTCCTGTCTGCGGCCGTGATCGGGCGGATGCCGGTGGGCATGGGGGCCCTGGCCTTGTTCCTGCTGGTGCGCGGCGCCGGCGGTAGCTACGCCATGGCGGGCCTCGCGGTCGGCGCGTCGACGGTCGCCGGCTGCGTGGGCGCGCCGCTGTTGGGACGACTGGTCGATCGACAGGGGCAGACGCGGATCATGCTCCCGTCGATGCTGGTCCAGGTGACCGCGCTCCTGCTGCTGGCGATCACCGCACCCGGCGAGGGCGTCCTGCTGTTCGGCCTGTGCGCGCTCTACGGCTTCTCCGCGCCGCCTCTGGCCGCCGCGATGCGGGCCACCTGGGCCTCCTTGATCGACGATCGCCGTCAGATCGGGCGTGCCTTTACGCTCGACGCCACCGCTCAAGAGGTCATCTGGATCCTCGGCCCCGTGCTGGCCGCCGTGCTCGCGGAGGGCATCAGCACGCGCGCGCCGCTGATCGCGATGGCGGCGTTCAGCGCGACCGGGGTGGTGTGGTTCGCGACGTCCGCGCAGAGCCGCACGTGGCGCGCCGAGCGCAACACCGACCGTCACCTGCTCGGGCCGCTCAACGCCGGGCCCGTGCGTCGCGTGCTGCTGTCGATCCTCGGCCTCGCCTTCGCGTGGGGCGCGCTCGAGCTGGCGATTCCCGCGTACGCGGAGCAGAACGACGCCAGCGCCGGCGCCCTGCTGTCGATCTGGGCCGTCGGGAGCGTGATCGGTGGCCTTGGCTACGCGGCACGCACCTGGGGCGGCACCCCGCAGCGGATGATGGGGATCCTGCTGGGCCTGAATCTGGTCAGCTTCCTGATCCTCTTCCTCTCGCAGACGCCGCTCCAGCTGGGGATCCTGCTGCTCTTGACCGGCGTCGTGAACGCTCCGGTGATCGCGACCTTCTACGTCCTGATCGAGGAACTCGCCCCGACGGGGACCGTGACCGAGGCATTCACCTGGATCTCGACGACGTTCCTCGTCGGCATCTCGGGCGGTGTGGCACTCGCTGGCATCGTCGCCGACGCCGCCAGCCCCCGGACGGCTTGGTGGCTGGCTGTCGGTGGTGGAGTCTTCGCGGTCCTGACCGTGGTCATTCGCCATCGCGGCCTGCACGCCGAGGTCGCCACCGCGGAGGAATCCACC
>CAJCBN010000081.1 GCA_903960645.1 uncultured Actinomycetes bacterium
GCCCAAGGGCGTGCTCCTGTCGCGCCGCGCGATCGCCGCGAACCTCGACGCGCTGGCCGAGGCCTGGGCGTGGACCGGTGACGACGTCGTCACCCACGCGCTCCCGCGCTTCCCTGTCCACGGCCTGGTGCTCGGCACCGTCGGGCCGCTCCGGCTCGGCGGTGGCGTCCGCCACGTCGGCCGCTTCTCGCCCGAGGCGATTGCCGCCGCGCTCGCCGACGACGCGACGATGCTGTTTGCCGTACCCACCATGCATGGCCGGTTGCTCGCCGCCGCGGAGACCGACCCGGCCGTGGCCGCCGCCCTGCGCAGCGCACGCCTGATCGTGTCGGGGTCGGCCGCGCTGCCGGCCCGCGTCCACGAGGCGTACACGGCGGCGACCGGCCAGCGGATCGTCGAGCGCTACGGCATGAGCGAGGCGCTGATGATCGCGAGCGCCCGCCACGACGGACCGCGCATTCCTGGCGCGGTCGGCACGGCGCTGCCGGGCGTTGAGCTCCGCATCACCGACGATGCCGGCGCCGTCATGCCGAACGGCATCGCCGACGCGATCGGCAACGTCGAGCTCCGCAGCTCCGCGCTGTTCGACGGCTACCTCGGCCGACCCGACGCGACCGCGGAGGCATTCCGCGACGGCTGGTTCCGTACCGGTGACGTCGGCTCGCTGGCTGCCGATGGCGTGCTCCGGCTGGTCGGCCGCAGCTCGACCGACCTCATCAAGACCGGCGGCTATCGCGTCGGCGCCGGCGAGATCGAGGCGGCCCTGCTCGAGCACCCTGATGTGCTCGAGGCCGCAGTGCTCGGGCTCCCCGACGACGACCTCGGTGAGCGCATTGCCGCGTGGGTCGTACTGGCACCGGGCAGCGACCTCACGGATGATGAACTCGTGCAGCACGTCGCCACCCTCCTCGCCCCCCATAAGCGCCCCCGTGTCGTCACGCGCGTGGACGAGCTGCCGCGCAATGCGCTGGGCAAGGTTCAGAAGCGGCGGCTCCTGCCGTGAGCATCGCCCGCCGCACCGACAACCCGCTGCGCCAGCCGCGCACCTACGGCCGTGCACTCGTCAGCGTCGCGATCTCCACCGGCACGCTCTACCTCGCCGCCGGCCTCCTGCCCGGCCTCTACCTCCACGACCCGCTGCGCGCGGTCGTGGCGGCGATCTGGATCTCGATCGGCAACGCGATCATCTGGCCGCTGCTGATCCGCTTCGCGCTGCCCGTGGCCGTGTGGACGCTGGGTCTCGCCAGCTTCGTGATCAACGCGGCGTTGATCTGGGCGATCATCAACGGGCTCGAGGGGATGGAGGTCACCAGCTTCTGGACGGCGCTGGCCGTGGCCTTCCTGCTGACGATCGTCAACACCGTGGTGACCGGCCTGTTCGGCATCGACGACGACGACTTCTACTACCGCAACGTGATCCGCCGGCAGGCGCGCAAGCACGCCGACACCTCGCTCGACGAGCAGGTGCCCGGCATCCTGTTCCTCGAGATCGACGGCCTCGCCGAGCCCGTGCTGCGCCGTGCGATTCGCGACGGCAACGTCCCCGAGCTCGCACGCTGGATCCGCAGCGGGTCCCACCGCCTCGAGGGCTGGGAGTGCGACTGGTCGTCGCAGACGAGTGCCAGTCAGGCCGGGATCCTGCACGGCTCGAACGAGGACATCCCCGCGTTCCGCTGGTTCGAGAAGGAGCGCGGTGCCTTCATGGTCTCGAACCATCCCGCCGGCGCGGCCGAGATCGAGCGGCGGCACTCCGACGGGCGCGGCCTGCTGGCCGGCGGCGGCGCCAGCCGCGGCAACCTCCTGACCGGCGATGCCGAGCACACGACATTCACGATCTCGGCGCTGCACGCGCGGCCGACACGCGGCAAGGACTACTACGCGTACTTCGTCAACCCGTACTCGGTCTTCCGCACCTTCTTGCTCGGCCTGCTCGACATCGGCCGCGAGCTGTACGCGGCGGCGCAGCAGATCCGCCGGGACGTCGTCCCCCGCGTGCACCGTGGCATCCGCTACTCGCTGCTGCGCGCCGTCACCGTCGTGATCCTCCGTGACATCGCCGTGCAGACCGTCATCTCCGACGCCTACGCGGGCCGCCCCGTCGTGTACTCCACGTTCGTCGGCTACGACGAGGTCGCCCACCACTCCGGCATCGAGCGCTACGACGCGCTCGACGTGCTGCGCGGGATCGACCGGGCGTTCGGGCGCATCGCGCACGCCGCCGAGACCGCGGACCGTCCGTACCACGTCGTCGTGCTGTCGGACCACGGCCAGAGCCAGGGCGTCACGTTCCTCGATCGCTACGGCCTCTCACTCGAGGACCTCGTGCGCGCGGTCTGCGAGGCGGACGTGATGGAGAGCCCGTTCGCCGTCGACGAGGGCTGGGCGACGCTCAGCGCCGCCGTCTCGGAGGTGCTGATGCAGCACTCGACGATGCGGCGCGTCGCGCGGTCGCTACCGTCGCACGCGAGCGGCGATGCGCTCGTACTCGGCCCCGGACACGAGGTCTCCTCCGAGCAGGGCGGGGCGCCCGACGAGACCGACGGCATCAAGGTGCTGGCCTCCGGCAGCCTCGGCCTGATCTTCCTCGACGAGACGCCCGGGCGACGCTCGCTCGAGGAGATCAACGCACGCTTCCCCCGCCTCATCGAGACGCTGGTGGGACACCGCGGCATCGGCTTCATCCTGGTGCGCTCGGAGCAGTCTGGCGCGCTCGCGATCGGCACGGACGGCGTCCACCATCTCGACACCGGCGTGATCGAGGGCCTCGACCCGCTGCTGCCGTTCGGGCCCAACGCCGCCCGGCACGTCCGCCGCACCGATGGCTTCGAGCACGTCGCGGACATCATGGTCAACGCCTCGTTCGACGAGCAGACGCACGAGATCGGCGCCTTCGAGGAGCTGGTCGGCTCCCACGGCGGCCTCGGCGGCGAGCAGATGCACCCGTTCATCCTCTTCCCCTCCGAGCTGCCTTGGCCCGACGAGCCCGTGGTCAGCGCCGAGCACCTGCACCGCGTGCTGATCGGGTGGCTTGACGAGCTCGGCCACACCGCTGCCCGCGCCGGGCATCTCGAGCGGGTGCGGGAGGACGCGCCCACCGCGTGAGCAGTGGCGCACACTCCGGCCGCGACCACCTCACCTGGGTCGGGCACGGGACGGTCGTCGTCGCGATGGGCGGCACGCGCGTCATCGTCGATCCGGTGCTGCGGCCGCGCGTCCTGCACCTCAAGCGCTTCCACCCCGTCCCGAAGCACGCGCTGCGCTCGCTCGACGCAGCCTTGATCACCCACCAGCACCTCGACCACCTTGATCCACCGTCGCTCGAGTCGCTCGGCAAGGAACTGCCGATCGTCGTGCCGGCCGGCGCGGCGGGCACCCTCCGCCGCAAGCGGTTCACTCGCGTCATCGAGATCACCGAGGGCGAGCGCATCCAGATCGGCCACTTGCACGCCACGGCCACGCCGGCGGACCACGACGCCCGCCGCGACCATCCGCTCGGTCCGGTCGCGGCGCCGATCGGCTATCTCCTCGAGGGCTCCAAGC
>CAJCBN010000082.1 GCA_903960645.1 uncultured Actinomycetes bacterium
GCTGGGGACACATCGGACAGGGCTCGGCGTCCTCGACGGAACTTGTCCTCGACGACGTGGTCGTAAACCACTGCGCCTCCGCCGCGCCGCCGACTCCCGTCGCCGTCGGCGACATCGTCTGGTTCGACACCAACGCTAATGGCGTGCAGGACGCAGGTGAGACCGGCGTCCCCGGCGTGCAGGTGCAGCTGCTCAAGGCTGACGGCACGATCGCGACGGACGTCAACGGCAACCCGGTGGCCGCAGTCACGACCGATGCGCAGGGTGCGTACCTGATCGACAACGTTCCCCCGGGCTCGTACAAGGCGCAGTTCACCCTGCCATCGGGCTACGCCTTCACGGCACCGAGCGCGGCCGGTGGGACGTCCGCGACCGACTCCAACCCGTCGCCGACCGCCAATCCACTCGTGGGTGTCACGCCCACCTTCACCATCGCGGGGAGCGCTACGGGCGACACGACCGCGGTGACGGGCAACCCCAACGCGTCGTTTGCCAACCTCACGATCGACGCCGGCGTCGTCCGGCCGGTCGGCGCGGGCAACTACGTCTGGATCGACGCCAATGGGGACGGCATCCAGGACGCTGGTGAGCTACCGCTGGCCGGCGTCGTCGTTGAGCTGCTCACCGCCAGCGGGCAGCCCGCCACGGATGCACAAGGAAATCTCGTGGCGACCCAGACCACGGACGCGCAGGGCGCGTACTTCTTCGGCAACCTCCTCCCGGGTACGTACACGATGCGCTTCACGCTGCCGTCCGGCGCGACGTTCTCGCCCACCGGTAGCGGTACCTCGGCGACCGATTCCGATGCGACGCCCGGCGTCAACCTGACCGTCGGCACGACCGCGCCGTTCACGATCAGTGGCAGCGCCACCGGCGACACGACCGCGGTGACGGGCAACTCCTCTGCCGCCTTCGCAAACCTGACGATCGACATCGGCGTGATCATGCCCGTTAGCTCCGGTTCGGGCGGTGGCTCGGGCAGTGGCACGGGTTCGGGTGGAACCTCCTCGGGAGGCAGCACTCCCACGAGCGGCGGCACGACGCCGCCGCGCGGTACAACGACCACGACATCACGCAATCCCTCGTCGGGCGGTTTGACGAGTCCGGTGCCGGCCTCGGCACTCAACGTCGACGTGGTGTCGACCAACGCCTACGCAGTGCCCGGTGATCAGATCAGCGTGACAGTGCAGGTCGAGAACACCAGCACGAGCCCGACGGCTCCGACGACGATCGGTCTCGCGATCCCGTCGACGGTTCAGGTATCGAAGGCCAACGGTGCGAAAGTCAAGCGCGGTACGGCGACGTGGAAGGTCGATCGTGTTCCCGCAGGGAAGACGGTCTCGCGCACCCTGCGGGTCACAGCGATCAAGCAGGGCCCCGTCCGGTTCTCCGTCACGATGAAGACCGGCAACGTCACCATCAAGACGAAGCAGGAGCCCCTCAAGGTCCTGCCGGCGTGGGTGCAGCGACCGAGCCTCGTCACCGGCTAGGTTCGCGGATCGAATACGTGGGCAGGTAGTATGACGCCCATGCGTCGTCTCACCGCTCTCGCGATCGCGCTGCTCGCAACACTCGTCATCGCTCCCGTTGCTGGCGCGTCGAACCCGCTGACGGCGTTCACGCTCGTCGTGCCGAAGGCCACGGCGGCCTCGGGGCTACAGGCGCGCGCGATTCTGCCGACCGGCGCGCGCTGTCCTGCGCTCTCGGTTACCACCGAGGTGGATGGCGCCCGTGCCGATCGCCTTATCGCCATGACGGCACGCCGCGCTGCACCCAGCACCGGTGCGGCATTCGCCTCGATCTTCGTGTGCCAGGCTGCGATTCCGGCCGGTGCCGTCGAGGCGTCGGTTGGCGCGACGACGATCCCGGCTGCGCTGCCGGCCACGATCAAGCGTGTCGCGCTGCTCGGCGACACCGGCTGCCGGCTCAAGAAGGGCGATCCCACGCAGGCGTGCTCGTCGGCCTCGAAGTGGCCGATCGCCCGGGTCGCCGCTTCGATCGAGCGCGCGAACCCCGACGTGATCATGCACATCGGCGATTACTTCTACCGCGAGGCCGCCTGCCCGTCCGACATGCTGGCGCGCTGTGGCGGCTCGCCGGCACCCGTGCCGGGCAACTCCTACAAGGACACGGATTATGGCTGGGTGGCCGACGCGATCATCCCGCTGTCGCCGCTGTTCGCTGTCGCACCGATCGTCATGACGCGGGGCAACCACGAGGCCTGCTTCCGTGGTGGCAATGGCTGGTACCTGTTCTTCGATCCCTGGGCCGGTAGCGCGCAGCACTGCGCGCCTAACGCGCAGGGCGAGGTGCCTGACGCGGTCTCGAAGACGTGGACGGCGGACCTGCCGCTCGGCGGCATGCGCACGCTGCACATCGCGGTCGTCGACTCGGCCTACGGCTACGACGCCGAGATCAGCTCGTGGAAGGATCGCGAAGC
>CAJCBN010000083.1 GCA_903960645.1 uncultured Actinomycetes bacterium
CCGCGGCGACCCGTTGCGTGCATGCCCGACGGGATGCCGGGCAGTGCGTCTAGTCCTGTAGACCTTCGACACCCGGCGTCGTGAAGGCGACCTCGTACTGGCGGATGTCGTACTCGAAGACGCCGTTGACGACGAACGGGTCGGCAGCCGCCCACTCCTCGAGCTCGGCTCGGGAGGCGGCCTTGGCGACGATCGCACCGCCGACACCGCCGTCCTGAATGGCGCCGGCGATGAAGTGGCCGGCGGCGGCATGCTCCTGGACCCAGGCGAGATGCCCTTCACGATGCGGCTCGACCTCGTCGACGGGGCGGGTGTAGCGACCGAGCATCAGGAACATGGGGACCTCCGTTGGGGCGGCGTTGCCGCCGGGGTATGCGGGCGAAGGTAGCAGAGAGTCGGCGTCGGAACGGGGTCTTGCGCGTTGGCGATTAGGCTTCCTCCATGACCCTGATCGCCTCTGCCCGCTCCACGCCGGGCCTCCTCAAACAAGATGTCCTCGTCGACGGCCGTTTCCACCTCGTGACCGATGAGCCCGAGCGCCTCGGGGGCACTGACACCGGTCCGTCGCCGCACGAGCTGCTCGTTGCCGCGCTCGCCTCCTGCACGGCGACGGCGGTCGCCGCCTACGTGCGCACCAAGGAGTGGGACGTCGGTGTCATCCGCGTGGACGCCGAGTACGAGCAGAAGGCCGAGCCGCGGGAGTTCCGGCTCACGATCCACGTGGAGAAGCCGATCACGGACGAGCAGCACGAGCGCCTCGACAAGGTGGCCGCCAGCTGTGCGGTGCGCCGCTCGCTCCTGACGGGCTTCGATATCCGCGAGTGCATCGTGGTGGGTGGCGTCGGGGACGGCGGCTGAATCGGCGCCTTCCGTGCGGCAGGGACAGCCGGTAGGCTTCCGGCATGGCCATTTCTCCGCCGCGCGCCGCGCCCACCGCCGACGAACTGGAGACGCTGGCCTCAATTCAGCGACGCGTGCTCTGGCTCGCGACGCGGATGATCGACTACGCCAACCACGAGCGCCCGTCGGATGACCAGCTCAAGGTCGGCGGTCACCAGGCCTCGTCGGCATCGATGGTGACGGCGATGACGGCGCTCTACTTCCACTGGCTGAAGGCGGGCGATCGCGTCGCGGTCAAGCCGCACGCCTCGCCGGTCCTCCACTCGATCAACTACCTGCTCGGGCGCCTCGATCGCGAGTACCTGACGCAGCTGCGTGGGTTCGGTGGTCTGCAGGCCTACCCGTCGCGCACCAAGGACCCCGATCCGATTGACTTCTCGACCGGGTCCGTTGGCCTCGGTGCTGCCGCGCCGCTGTTCGCCAGCGTGGTGGATCGGTACGTCAGCGCCCACTTCGACGTTGAGCCGGGGAGCCGCTTCGTCGCGTTGCTGGGTGACGCCGAGCTCGACGAGGGCAACATCTGGGAGGCGCTGGCCGACCCGGCCGCCCGCGGTCTCGGGCAGCTCACGTGGATCGTCGACTTCAACCGTCAGAGTCTCGATCGCGTGATCCCCGGGGTTCGCTCGCAGGAGTTCACGCACGTCTTCCGCGACCATGGCTGGCAGGTCGAAATCGTCAAGTACGGCACGCGGTTGCGCGAGGCCTTCGCGCGCGATGGTGGAGAATCGCTGGAGCGGCGCATCGACGCGATGCCGAACCCGGAGTACCAGAGCCTGCTCCGCAAGAGCGGTGCCGATATCCGCAAGCTCGTCGTCGACAACGCGCCCGCCGGCGAGCGCAAGGCACTGGCCGGTGTACTCGAGGCCTACGAGGATGCGGCTCTGCCGGCGCTGATCGGCGATCTGGGCGGCCACGACCTCGGCGACATGATCGCCGCCCTCGAGCGCGCCGATGCCGACCCGGAGCGGCCCACCGTCATCTTCGCCTTCACCGTCAAGGGTTGGGGGCTGCCGATCGCCGGCCACCCGATGAACCACTCGGCGCTCCTGTCGACCCCGCAGGTCGACGAGCTGCGCGGGGAGCTCGCCGACCCGACGGACGAGTGGGCAGGCTTCGCACCCGCGACAGCCGAGGGACGGCTCTGCCTGGCGTCGGCCGAGCGACTGAGCGAGCGGCACGCCGCGCCTGCACGGCGCGTCGATCCCTATGCCATCCCGAACGAGTTCGGACCGGTCATGTCGCGCACGACGTCGAGTCAGGATGCCTTCGCCCGTGTGCTCCAGGACATCGCCAACGTGGAGGAGGTGGCGCGCAACCTGGTCACGACCAGCCCGGATGTCTCCATCTCGACGGGGCTCGGCGGCTGGATCAACAAGCGCGGCGTGTTCAGCCCCGAGGTCGAGGAGGTCTTCGAGATCGAGGACGCCGGTCCGCTCAAGTGGGAGCCGTCGCCGAAGGGTCAGCACATCGAGCTCGGCATCTCCGAGATGAACCTCTTCCTCCTGCTCGGCCAACTCGGGCTGAGTGCCGAGTTGCACGGGCAGCAGCTGCTGCCCGTCGGCACGGTCTACGACCCGTTCGTCTGCCGCGGTCTGGATGCCCTCATCTACTCGGTCTACTCGGGTGCGCGCTTTGTCTTCGCCGGTACGCCGTCGGGTATCTCGCTGTCGCGCGAGGGCGGTGCACACCAGTCGTCGATCACCGCGTCGATCGGCATGGAGTTGCCCGGGCTGACGATGTGGGAGCCCTGCTACGCGCTCGAGACCGAGTGGGTGATGCTGCACGGGCTGCGCGACATCGTGCTGCCCGACGGTGAGGCGCACTACCTGCGGCTCTCGACCACGCCGGTCGCGCAGGATCCGTTTGTGGCGCTGCTCGAGCGCAGCGACCGGGCCGCGCTGCGCGATGACGTGCTGGCCGGCGGCTACCGCCTGGCCGAGGCCGAAGTCGGTGGTCCCGGCTCCCGGGTCGTGATCGCCGCGTGCGGCGCGATGATCCCTCAGGCGCTCGCCGCCCGCGAGCTCCTCGCCGCTGAGGACGTGGGTGCGTCGATCGTCAACATCACGAGCCCCGACCGTCTCTTCCGCGCCCTGCGGACGCGCACGAACACGCTGCGCAGCGGTCGCCTCAGCGATCCCTCGATCCTCGAGCGCCTGGTGCTGCCCGAGGAGCGTGGGGTGCCGCTCGTCACCGTGCACGATGCTGCGCCGCACGCGCTGTCGTTTCTGGGCGCCGCCTTCGCCGCGCCGTTGATCCCGCTCGGCGTCGACCGCTTCGGCCAGTGCGGCTCGCAGCCCGAGGTCTACGAGTGGTATGACCTCAGCGCCGAGGCGATCGCCGAGGCGGCCATCGCAGGTCTGTGGCGTCCCGACGCGTGAGCGGGGCCCCAGACCACGTCGCGAGTAACCGTCGTCAGTGGGACGCCTGGGCGGTGGACTATGTCGCCGCCGGGGAGCGTGCGTGGACAGAAGATCCCAGTTGGGGGCTCTTTGGTAATCCGGAGGCTGAGGTTGGCGTGCTGCCAGCTTCGGTCGCTGGTCTCGACACAATCG
>CAJCBN010000084.1 GCA_903960645.1 uncultured Actinomycetes bacterium
GCGGACGCGCACGGAACCGAGCAGGAGATCGACCTGCGCTCGTATGTCGATCGCATCCTGAAGCGCTGGTGGATTGTCGCGATCTGCGTGGTGCTCGCCGTGGTCGCGTCGTTCACGCTGACGCGGACCTCAAACAAGAACCTGACGCAGGGCACGGCGACCGTGTATCTCGGGCAGCCCGTCAGTCCGAACGGCTCACTCGTGCCGAACCCGCTGTCGTCGAATCCGCTCTACGCGACGGCGCTCGCCAAGCAGCGCCCGTACCAGGAGACCGCCGAGGAGGCCGCCGGCCTCGCCGACGGCGCGCTCAAGGGCCGCGTGTCCGTGGCGTTGATCTCCACGGCCGTCGGGGTCAAGGGCATCGCGGTTCCGCTTGCGCAGGTGACCGTGCAGGGGCCGTTCACCCCCGCGCAGTCGGCGGCCGCCGCCAACTCGATGGCCGAGCAGATCGTCGCCAAGGCGAACGCCTACACCGACGCCAAGAAGGATGCCGTGATCGTCTCGCGCGACAAGCTGCAGGAGCGCATCGACGCGCTCGCCGCCGACGCCGCCGGCGTAGCCGCGCAGCTCGAGCAGCTCGCGAGCGCCAACCTCACCCCCGCCGAGCGCGCCTCGCTGACGGCCCCACTGCTCGGCATCCTGCAGTACGACTCGAATACCGAGGCGCTCCTGCAGGAGCAGCTCCCCGATCTCCAGGCCCAGGTCGACTACATCGCGAACGTCGAGGGAGGCAGCGTCATCACCCCCGCCCGCGGCGCGAAGGTCGCCCCCACCTCCAAGCAGTTCTCCGTGCTGGTCGCCATCGTGCTCGGCCTGATCGTCGGCATCCTGCTCGCGATCCTGTCGACGGTCTTCTGGCCCGTGCGCCCCGTCATCGAGACTGACGGCACCGCGACCCCGTAGGGGGTACCCTTCCCCTATGCCGATCACCGTCGTCACCGGTGGAGCGGGATTCCTCGGATCCCACCTCTGCGAGCGCCTGCTCGGCGCAGGCCACCGCGTGTGGTGCCTCGACAACCTCGACACCGGCTCGCTGACGAACATCGCGCACCTGCGCGACGACGCCTTCACGTTCGTCCAGCACGACGTGACCGAGCACATCGAGATCCCCGGCGCCGTCGACTACGTGCTGCACTTCGCCTCCCCCGCCAGCCCGATCGATTACCTGCGGCTGCCGCTGCAGACGCTGAAGGTCGGCTCGTACGGCACGCACAATGCCCTCGGTCTGGCGAAGGCCAAGCGGGCGCGCTTCCTGACCGCCTCGACGAGCGAGGTGTACGGCGATCCGCTGATCCACCCGCAGCCGGAGTCCTACTGGGGCAACGTCAACCCGATCGGCCCGCGCGGCGTCTACGACGAGGCCAAGCGCTACGCCGAGGCGATGACGATGGCGTACCACCGCCAGCAGGGCGTCGACACAGCGATCGTCCGCATCTTCAACACGTACGGTCCGCGCATGCGCGCCTTCGACGGCCGCGCCATTCCCACCTTCGTGCGCCAGGCGCTCGAGAACAAGCCGATCACCGTCTTCGGCACGGGTGCCCAGACGCGCTCCTTCTGTTACGTCGACGACCTCGTCACGGGCATTCTCGCCCTGCTCTTCTCGTCCGAGCACGAGCCCGTCAACATCGGCAACCCGGGCGAGTTCACCCTGCTTGAGCTGGCGGAGATGGTCGTCGAGCTGACCGGTTCGAAGAGCGAGATCGTGTTCGAGGCCCTGCCGGTCAACGATCCGCAGCAACGCCGCCCGGACATCACGCGGGCGCAGGAGCTGCTCGGCTGGGGGCCGACCGTCGAACTGCGCGAGGGCCTGCAGCGGCTGCTCGATCAGTCGAGCCGCGCCGAGCTCACCGGCCGCGTCGTCGGCGCCTGACGCGAGGGCAACAATGCCCTTGCAGACGCTCGGCTGAAGGAAGGAAGTCCTCGGCCCGCGCTGTAGACTCAGCGACGTGGCTGCCCCTGTCTCCCCGGACCCGCGCGACACAGCGCCCCCGCTCGACGGCACCGCCGCGCGCGAAATCCGGGACCCCCGCTCCGAGACCGGCGTCTCGACCCGGCGGCTGCGGCACCTGATCGGTCGCGGCCTCGATGTCCTGATGCTGCTGGCCATCGACGTCTTCGGCATCACCGCGGCGATCTTCTCCGGGCTCGTCCTGCGCGAGGTGCTCGGCTCGCGTCCGGTCTACGAGGACCAGCTGTGGGCGGCGGAGCGGGCGTGGCTCCCGTTCGTCCTGCTCGTCTCGGTGCTGATCTTCACCCGCAACGGCCTCTACCGGCCCCGCGAGACGCGGCCCGGCGGCGCGCAGATCGTGGCCGGCCTGTTCGTGGCGGTCGTCGTCATCGCGATCTTCTCGGTGGTGACCGACAACGAGCGCTTCACCACGTACCTGATCTTCCCGTACACGTTCCTCGCCTCGGCCATCCTGATCCCGCTCCTGCGCGGCATCTACTCCTGGCTGATCGACGCCACCGCGAAGCTCATCGGCATCGAGCGCCGCGTCCTCGTCGTCGGTGAGCCCGACGCGACCCGCAGCGTCGAGGCCGCCCTTCGGGCCGGTGCTCCCGGCGCGGGCCTGCGCACGGTCGCCCACGTCGACGACATCGACCATCTGGCGGCCGCGATCTCCGAGCACCATCCGCACGACGTCGTGCTCGCCCGCCCGCCGGACGACGAGACAATGCTGATCGCCCTCGAGGCCTGCCGCGAGCGCCGCATCCGCCTGCGCGTCGTGCCGACGGCCGCCGGCGTCCTCGCGCACCACGCCGACTACGTGCCGGGCCTCGCCGTACCGCTGTTCGACATCGTGCCGCCGACGATCCAGGGCGTCGACTGGTTCGTCAAGCGCGCGTTCGACCTGCTGATCTCGACCACCCTGCTGCTGCTGCTCAGCCCGCTATTGCTGATCTCGATCGTGATGATCCGCCTCACGTCGCCCGGCCCCATTCTCTTCCGCGACCAGCGCGTCGGTCTCGGTGAGCAGCCCTTCGCGATGCTCAAGTTGCGCAGCATGGTGACGAACGCCGCTCAGGCGCAGGCCGAGCTGGAGGAGCAGAACGAGGCCGACGGCGCGCTCTTCAAGATCCGCAACGACCCGCGCGTCACCCCGGTGGGTCGCGTGCTGCGCCGCTTCTCGATCGACGAGCTGCCGCAGCTGCTCAACGTGATCAAGGGCGAGATGAGCCTCGTGGGGCCGCGCCCGCTGCCGATGCGCGACTACCAGCTGCTCGAGCAGTGGCATCGCCGCCGCTACAGCGTGCTGCCCGGGATCACCGGTCTCTGGCAGGTGTCGGGCCGTTCCAACCTCGGCTTCGACACCCTCGTCCGCCTCGACTTCTACTACCTCGAGTCGTGGACGATCTGGATGGACATCGCGATCATCGCGCGCACGCCGCTGGCGATCATGCGCGGGCGCGGCGCCTACTGACCCCTGCGTCACCTTCGCCGGCGACCGCGAATCTGAACCCGAGCGCGACGACTACACGCGGCGCACGACGACGGCGGCGTTGTGCCCACCGAGGCCGATCGAGCTGGAGATGGCCACGTCGAGGTTCGGCAGCTCGCGCGCGCCTTCCGACACGTAGTCGAGGTCGCAGAGCGGGTCGGGATCGCGCAAGTTGATGGTCGGCGGGACGATGCGCTGCTGCACGGCCAGCGCGGCGACGGCGACCTCGAACGCGCCGGCAGCGCCCATCTGGTGCCCCGTCATCGACTTGGTCGACGAGACGGGGATGCCGTCGGCGGCGGCACCGAAGACGGTGCGAATGGACTGCGTCTCGAGCCGGTCGTTGGCCTGCGTGCCGGTGCCGTGCGGGTTGATGTAGCCCACCTCAGCCGGCCCGATGTCACCGCGCTGCAGGGCCGTCGCGAACATGCGGTCGATGCC
>CAJCBN010000085.1 GCA_903960645.1 uncultured Actinomycetes bacterium
CAAGGCAAGGAGCGCGCCGCGGCCTTCGGGGTCTGGGGCGGCACCATCGGCGGCATGGCGGCGCTCGGCCCGATTCTCGGCGGCTGGCTCACCACCAGCTTTGGCTGGCGCTGGATCTTCCTGATCAACATCCCCCTCGCGGCGATCCTGATCGTGCTGTCGCTCAAGTACGTGCGCGAGACGCGCGACCCGAACGCGCAGCCGACCGGCGACGCCGTCGGCGCGATCAGCATCGGCCTCGGGCTTGCCGCGCTCGTGTTTGCGCTGATCGAGGGCCGTACCTACGGCTGGTGGGCGCCGCTCGAGACGTTCTCGCCGTTTGGCTGGGACTGGCCGAGCACGTCGATCTCCGTGATCCCGCTCGCGCTTGCGCTGTCCGTCGGGTGCGTGGTCGTCTTCCTGGTCAACGCGCGCCTTCGCCGGCGGGCCGACCGGCCCCGCTTTGTCGACCTGGAGTTGTTCCGGCTCCGCTCGTTCGGCTTCGGCAACCTGACCGCGCTGCTCGTCAGCCTCGGCGAGTTCGGGCTCCTGTTCGCGATCCCCCTCTACCTTCAGAACGTGCTCGGCATGACCGCCACCGAATCGGGCCTGATCATCGCCTGCCTCGCCCTCGGCGCCTTCGCCTCCGCCGGCCTCGCCGCCCCCGTTTCGCGGCGACTCGGAGGCCGCGGCGTCGTGCAGCTCGGCATGGCACTCGAGGCGATCGGTCTCGCTGCCTTCGCGCTCGTCATCGAGCCCAGCACCCCAGCCCTGCACATCATCCCGACGCTGTTTGTGTACGGCCTTGGCGTTGGCTTCGCCACGGCGCAGCTGACCGGCGTGATCCTGGCCGACGTCCCCATCGCCGCCTCCGGCCAGGCCTCCGGTATCCAATCGACGTCGCGGCAGATCGGCTCCGCGCTGGGGGTCGCCGTGCTCGGTGTGATCCTCGCCTCCGTCGTCTACGGCCAGACCAGCCAGAACCTGCAGGACATCGGCACACCGCCCGCCAAGGCCGCTGAGCTGGCCACGCTGATGGAGCGCTCCGCGGGCACGGCGCTCCCGGAGGTCATCGCCGCACCCGGCGGCGAGGCGCTCGCGCAGCCCCTCGAGCAGGCGTTCTCCGATGCCACCCGCTACACCGGCTTCGCTGCCGCGCTGTTCATCCTGATCGGCCTCGGCTCGAGCCTGCTGCTGCCGAAGCCGACGCGCGAGTTGTAGCTCCCGCAGCAGGGGAAGAGGCGGTACCGTTTCGGCATGGCGATCGCACCCCCCACCGCACTGTCCGACATCGATCTGACCGACCTCGAGACGTTCGTCGACCGAACGCCGCACGATTGGTTCAAGCGGCTGCGCGACGAGGCCCCCTGCTACTGGCAGCCCGAGGCGGGCGGCCGCGGCTTCTGGTCCGTCACGCGCTACGAGGACATCCTCGCCCTGCAGAAGCAGCCGCTCCTGTTCTCCGCCGGCGTCGGCGGCACCAGCCTCGATGACCTCACGCCCGAGCAGGTCGAGGCGCGCATGTCGCTGCTCGACATGGACCCGCCGCGACACACGCGCCTGCGCGCGCTCGTCAACCGTGGCTTCACACCAAAGGCCGTCAAGGTCTACGAGGATCGCATCCGTGCGCTGATCCGCTCGATCCTTGTCGAGACGATGCCCGAGCGCGAGTTCGACTTCACCGAGCGCGTCTCGATCGAGCTGCCGATGCAGATCCTGTCCGACATCATGGGCACGCCGCTCGAGGATCGCCACACGCTCGTCAGCCTCGGCGACCGTCTGCTCGGCAACACCGAGCCCGAGTTCGTCGGCGACCTCGTCAAGGATCAGTCCGACCTGTCCCAGTACGCACACCTGCCGTTCTCGAGCCCGGCCGCGCTCGAGATGTTCGACTACGCGCTCGGCCTCGCCGACCTCAAGCGCGCACAGCCGGGCGAGGACGTCGTGACGATCCTGATCAACTCGGAGCTCGACGGCGACACCCTGTCGGACCACGAGTTCAAGTTGTTCTTCCTGCTGCTCATCACCGCCGGCAACGAGACCACGCGGCACACGATGTCGCACGGGATCTCGGCGCTCCTGCAGAACCGCGACCAGATCGATCGCCTCGTGGCGAACCCCGAGCTCTGCGGCTCCGCGGCCGAGGAGATCATCCGTTGGGCCACGGCGGTCCATCACTTCCGCCGCACGGCGACGCAGGATGTCGAGTTGCACGGCCAGCAGATCAAGGAGGGCGACAAGGTCGTCCTCTGGTTCACATCTGCCAACCGCGACGAGCGCTTCTTCGACAACCCGATGCAGTTCGACGTCGGCCGCACGCCCAACAAGCACATGGCGTTTGGGCTCGGCGGCCCGCACTATTGCCTCGGCTCGCACCTCGCGCGCCTCGAGATCAAGGTCTGGCTCGAGGAGCTACTGCCCTACCTGCCCGATCTCTACCTCAACGGCGAGGTCGCGCGGATGCGCTCGAACTTCTTCAACGGGATCAAGCGGATCCCGGTGCGCTACGACGGAGACCGCGTCTGACGATCAGCTTTGCTTTGGTGCCAGGCACCAAAGCAACGGGGTTCGGGTTTGCTTCGGTGCCTGGCACCAAAGCAAAGTTGCCAAAGCACCGTCGAACCCCGTCGCCACGCGTTAGGCTTCCGTCAGACGTCCAGGGGAGGACAGGGAATGCGCGCAGTCCGTCTGCACAGCGGTGACAAGACTCTGCATCTCGACGAGATCGAGATGCCCGTCGCCGCCAACGACGATCAGGTCGTGGTGAAGGTCAACGCCTGCGGGGTGTGCTTCTCCGACATCCATGTCGTCGATGGCGACTTTGGCGACAAGCCGCGCCCGCTGACGCTCGGTCACGAGGTGACGGGCTGGACGGAGGAGCACGGCAACGTGTTCGTCTACACGCCGTGGGGCTGCGGCAATTGCCGGTTCTGCGCCGCGGGCAGCGAGATGATCTGCCCGGACAGCCACGAGGCCGGCATGTTCGACCAGGGTGGCTACGCCGACTACATGCTGGTCCCCCACCGGCGCTACATCTTCCCGCTCGGCAATCTCGATCCGATCGATTCCGCGCCGCTCGGCTGCGGCGGCCTGACCGCCTTCCGCGCCGTCAAGCAGGCCCTGCCGTACCTCGGCAAGGGCAAGCGCGTGCTGGTGCTCGGCTCTGGCGGTCTCGGCCAGTACGCCGTGCAGTACCTCGCAGCGATGAGTGATGCTGAGGTGCACGTCGGCGATCCCGACCCCGCGAAGTGCGCGACGGCCAAGGAGATCGGCGCCACGGAGGCGGCCAACCCCGCCGACCTTGACGGCCCGTACACCGCGGTACTCGACTTCGTCGCCGGACAGAAATCGCTGGAGGACGCGGTGCGCCTCGTCGATCGGCAGGGCATCCTGATCGCGATCGGCCTGCACGGCGGCCGCGTGCCGTTTGGCTTTGGCGCCGTCCCGATGGAGGCCAAGCTGACGACGAGCGTCTGGGGTTCTCTCGGCGACTTTGCGGAACTGATCGCGTTCGCGCAGAAGGAGCAGATCCGCCACGTCGTCGAGCGCCTCCCGCTGACCGATGCCGCCATCGCCCACGAGCGCCTGCGCAAGGGCGACGTCAAGGGCCGCTTCGTGCTGGTGCCCTGATGATCCGGCCCGACACGCCGTTTGGTGCCGACGCCGAGCTGGTGCGCGTCGCAACGGGCGTCGAGCTGAGCGTGACCGACCGCGGCGAGGGCCTGCCGCTGGTCCTGCTGCACGGTGTCTCGATGTCGGCCGCGTACTTCCACCCCGTGATCGACCCGCTAGTCGCCGCCGGTTACCGCGTGATCGTCCCGGATCTGCGTGCGCACGGC
>CAJCBN010000086.1 GCA_903960645.1 uncultured Actinomycetes bacterium
CCCGAGGCGATCATCGGCGATCGCACCGGCGCCTATCCCCACAAGAGTCTGCAGGCGCTGGCCGACCTTGGCATCCTCGGCGCGGTGGTGCCAAAGAAGTACGGCGGCCGCGGCGAGAACAACGTCGGCATCATGATGCTGACCGAGACGCTCGCCCGTTACGGGTGCCCCTCCACGACCGTGATCTACATGATGCACATGGTCGCGCTGGCCGGCCTGGTCTTCCGCGCGAGCCATAACCCGCACATCCAGGACCTGATCTCGCGCATCGACTCCGAGTGCCTGGTCGGCACCGCGTCGTACACGGATCCGGAGACCGGCGGCCACTTCTGGTACCCGAAGGTCTCAAGCGCCACGCGCGTCCGCGAGGGCTGGCACGTGAGGAAGAAGGCGGCGTGGACGACGTCGTGCGGCTACGCCTCGTGGTACATCACGCAGACCACATCGCCCGACTTCTCCGGCGACTACTCGGACCTCTCGGTCTTCCTCCTCTACCCCGACGAGGTCGATGCGAAGACGGGCCAGTGGGACGCGCTGGGCATGCACGCCAACCAGTCCGGCCCCGTCGAGATCGATGCGGTCATCCCGGCCGACCGCATCGTCGGCTGGCCCGGCGATGGCGCCCCCTCGAACGATGAGGCGATCGACCCGCTCGCCTTCGTCCAGTACGCGGGCGCCTACAACGGCCTCGCGATGGGCGCGCTCGACGTCGGCCGACAGCACGCCACGAAGCGCGCGCACGCGCAGTACGGCCGCACCATCTCGGACTACCTGACGGTGCAGGACACGTTCGGCGCGGTGCTGAGCGACACGCTCGCCTCACGCATGTACGCCTACTCCTTCGCGCGCGAGCTCGATGCCCGCACCGACAATGGCTCGTGGGAGATGTATGAGGCCGACCCGTCGGTGCGCCCGCGCGCGAGCCTGACGAACTGGTCGCTGCCCGCGAAGGTGCTGGCCGCCAAGGCGGCGTGGGAGGCGACGGACAAGATGCTCCAGGTCTGCGGCGGGCGCGGCTACTCGAAGGCCAACGAGATCGAGCGCCTCTTCCGCGACGGCAAGGCCGGCTGGATCATGGCGCCGTCGAACGAGGTGACGCGGATCCTGATCGGCAAGTGGGCGCTCCACGGCGCCGAGGCCGTTGACTGGTGGAACCAGCACGTCGACGAGCCCGCACTCAACAATGAGCTCGGCAAGCTTGATGTGGACGGCAAGCGCGACCTTGCGGCGCGCCTGCTGTCCGAGATCGCCGAAAGCGACGCCGAGCGCGTCGCACAGCACAACTGACCAGGAGAGAAGCCATGCCCGAGACCGACGACCTCGCCAACGTGGAGATCGACACCACCCGCATGATCGGGTGGCTGCCGCCGAAGTCCGAGCACGTGCTCTACGACCCGCCCGTGATGGGCCATCTCGGCATGAAGCCCGAGCTCGTGGTCCCGGAGCCGACGGATGAGCGCATCTGGGTCGAGATCGAGCCGAACGTCTGCTTCCGCCCGCTCTTCTTCGACATGAACACGGGCGGCCACGGCGAGGTGCTGCGCGTGCGCAAGGGCGGCGTGCTGAGCAAGCACCGTCACCCGTCGCCGGTGCACGGGATCGTGCTGAAGGGCCGTTGGCACTACCTCGAGCACACGTGGGTCGCCGAGACGGGCAGCTACGTCTTCGAGCCGCCGGGCGAGGTGCACACGCTGACGGTCACCGACGACTGCGAGGAGATGCAGACCGTCTTCTTCATCCTCGGCCCCGTCCTCTACACCGATGACGACGGGACGGTCGTCCACGTCGAGGACAACGTCGGCCTGATCGAGCACTGCAAGAAGGCGTACAAGCTGAACGGCCTCGGCGAGGACTTCGTCGACCAGTTCATCCGCTGACGGCCCCGGCTCGACTGACCTAAAGGTTGCACCAGCTCGCGGCTGTCCCCTGCGCATGGGACACTTCACGCCATGTCCGCCGCTTCCCCTGCCGCACCTGTAGATCCCTCTGACGAGGCGCCCGCGCAGAAGGACATGATGCGCCTGTTGGTGATCGCCGTGATCGTCGGCATCGTCGGCGCGATCGGTGCGACCGCATTCCTGTACGCCGTCCATGAGTTGCAGCACGCGGCGTTCTCGTCGGTGCCCGAGGCGCTCGGCATTGATGGTGCGCCATGGTGGTGGACCGGGATCATGCTGCTGATCGGTGCAACGATCGTGCTGATCGCGCAGCGCCTGCCGGGCCACACGGGCGCGAGTCCGCTGACGGGCTTCCACTTCGATAACCCGCTGAAGATCGTGCCGGGCATCCTGCTCGCAGCGATCGGCACGTTGGTCTTCGGCATCGCGCTCGGTCCGGAGGCACCGCTGATCGTGCTCGGCTCGGCACTCGGCGTGCTGCTGCTGCGCCGCACGCGCAACGAGCAGGCGATCAAGGCGGGTGGCTTTCTCGGCGGCACGGCAGCGATCGGTGCCATCTTCGGCAACCCGTTCATCACCGCGTTCATGATCCTCGAGTTCGCCGCGTTCGGCGTGGCGCCGTCGTTCCTGATCCTGCCGGTGCTGGTCGCGCTGGGCGCCAGCTACCTGGTGCAGATCGGCCTCTGGAACATCCCCGGCGTTGGCGTCCACAGCCTGACCCTCCCCGACTTGCCCGCGTACGACTCCATCCACCCCGGTGATCTCGTGATCGCCGCACTCGTGGCGATCGTCGCGGGCATCGTGACCGTGACGGCACGCGAGGTCGCACTGCGCTACGAAGGCATCGCCAAGAGCCGTCCGGCGATCGCGCTGTACGCCACCGCCATCATCACCACGATCGGCGTGCTGATCGCCGTCGAGGGCTTCGGTGCGACGAACGACGAGATCCTCTTCAGCGGCCAGACCGGCATGCCACAGCTGATCGCCGAGACGAGCCTCGGCCTCGTCATCGTGATCCTGCTCGTCAAGCTCGTCGCGTACTCCACGGCGCTCGGCGGCGGCTTCCGCGGCGGCCCGATCTTTCCCGCCACGTTCCTCGGTGTCGGTGTCGCCGTCGCCGGCTCGCTGATCTTCCCGGAGGTAAGCGTCAGCGCACTCGCCGCCGCAGGCATCGCCGCTGGCTCCGCCGCGATGATCAAGCTGCCGGCCACCAGCGCCCTCCTTGGCCTGCTCCTCATCTCCGGCGCGGGCGCCGCCATCGCGCCCTTCGCGATCCTCGGTGCGGTAGTAGGGCTGATCGTGCGCCTGATTGCCGAGCGGCGCCTCGAGTCGCCCGCGGACTCAGCACCGACGCCCACGCACTGACGACTACCGCTTCGTCACCACGCCTATTGACACGGCACGTGATTGCAGGAACATAGGGGCACCCCACCCAACGGAGGCGGAGATGAGCGCTGCACCCGAAGATGAAGACAACGACCTCGAGCTCGACGCTGACGATGAGGTCGAGCTAGACGACGTCAAGGAACTCGCCGAGGAGGACTGGAGCGAGTTCACGTACGGCGTTGCTGGCGACGAGCTGTAAGACGTAAGCACTCTGACGTCCGCTACGACTCGCGGGCATGATGATCCTCCGCATCCTCCTAGCGATCCCGTGCTTCCTGCTGGGCGGCTACTTTGCGCTGGTCTCGCTCCTCGTGGGGTGCGCTGTGCAGGGGCAGGGGATGGCCGACGGTTCGGCGACGCAGTGGTTCCTGTTCCTCCAGGGCCTGCCACCGAGCATCGGCGTCTGGATCGTCGGCGTGGTCGGCATGCTGCTGATCGGCTGTGGCCTGGCGCTGGTCGACGGTGCCGGACGGCGCCGGTGATGGTGCGTTTCGGCGACAACCGAGAGCCCGCTGAGCCGCCGCGCTGGCTGTCCGACGACGACTCGGAGCGCTACGGCCGCTTCGTCCTGCGCGCCGCGCTGATCCTGCTCGCGTTCTACGGAGCCCCCACGGTGGCGATCTTCAGCGTCGCCCCGCTCGGCGCGCTGGTGCCAGACCTGCTGATTCTGCTGCCCCTCGTCGTCGCGACGATCGCGCGGCGGCTCAATCTCGGAGACCTTCTCCTGCTCGCCGTCCTCATGCTGATCCCGTGGTTTCTCCTCGCCAGCGCCTTGAGCGGCTAACGCGCACCGCGTAAGCGATCGTCCACGCCCGCCGACTGCCGAGCATGAACGCCACCAGTCTCCTCAC
>CAJCBN010000087.1 GCA_903960645.1 uncultured Actinomycetes bacterium
ACGGTGACGTGGTCGCCCTCGGCCTCGATCTCCACGATTCGCGCGTTCATCTGGATCTCGATGCCGCGGCCGAGGAAGCCCTCCTGGATGATCTCCGCGACGTCCTCGTCCTCGTTCGGCAGCACCTGGGAGCGCGCCGAGAGGAGGGTGATCATGCTGCCGGAGGAGGCGAAGAACTCGGCGTACTCGCAGCCGGTGGCCCCGGCGCCGACGACGATCAGGTGCTCGGGCGTCTCGCGCTGATCGAGCACGTCGCGCGTGGTGAACACCCGGTCGCTGTCCATGCTCGCGAACGGCGGGAGCCACGGGCTGGCGCCCGTCGAGAGGAGGAGGGAGTCGTACTCGACCTCGGTCGTGTAGCCGTCGCACTCGACGTGGATCAGGCCGGCAGCGGCGATCCGGCCGCGCCCGTGGATGATCCGGACCGTGGTCTCCTCGAGCCGGTCGCGAATGCCGCGTGACTGGTGCGTGGCGACCCAGCGGGCGTGGGCGACGGTGCGGAGCATGTCCACGTGCGGCTTGCCGTGCTCGAACGACACGCCGGCCTGGTCGGCACGATCGATCGCGGCCAGCACGGTGGCGGTGGAGAGGAGGGTCTTCGACGGAATCGCGTCGGTCAGCGTGCAGGAGCCGCCGAGGCCGGTGTCCTCAATCAGCGTGACCTCGGCGCCGAGCACGGCGGCGGCGCTGGCGGCGGCGTAGCCGGCGGGACCACCTCCGAGAATCACGAAGCGCATGGCGCAAGCGTACCGCGCTGGGCTGTCCCGACCCCGCGCTTCTCGGCCCAACGCGGACGGAACGGCGGATTCCCCCTGTGTCGCACATGTGCTACGGTCGTCCCATGCCCACGCGCATCCCGCTCCGCGAGTTGAAGAACCAGTGTTCGGCGATCGTGCGGCGCGCCGAGGCGGGGGAGAGCTTCGAGGTGACCGTCGACGGTCGGCTCTGCGCCGTGCTGTCGCCGGCCCGCCCGCCAGGCCCACAGACGTGGGTGCCGGTGGCCGAGGTGCTGCAGATGCTGGAAGCGGTCGACTTCGCCGAGGCCTTCGCAGGGCCGCGTCCCGACCTGGGTGACGCGCTCGAGGCCGATGATGACCCGTGCGAGCGCTACGCGAGCCGGCTGGATTCCTGATGCGGGCGCTGCTGGATACGTCGGTGCTGCTGCTCCCGCCGGAGCGCCTCAAGGCGGCGACGGTCGGGTACGGGGAGTTGGCGATTTCCGTCGCCACGGTCGGCGAGGTCGAACATGGGCTGCTGGGTGCCGGTACGGACTGGGCGCTGCGTTTCCAGCGCGACCTCGCGCACCGCAACATGCTGCGGCTGTTCAAGGTGTTGCCGTTCGATCGCGCAGCGGCGCGTGAGTACGCGAAGGTGTGTTTTCTGGTGCGTCAGCGCGGCCGTACGCATCGCCGCCGGGCCGTCGATCTGATGATCGCCGCCACAGCCAGTGCGCACCAGGTGCCGCTGCTCACGGCGAACGCGGCGGACCTGCGCGGCGCAGAGGCGCTCGTCGAGATCGTCTCCATCGCCACGGAGTGACAGCCCGAGGGGATACCCCGAGCCGTGGCACCCATTATCAACTTCCCATAATCATGATTATCAGGCGTCGCAAATCGCCTCGGCGCGGTGGTAGCACCGTTGTGCCCTGCGCCGGGCTGTGGTGTCGTTGGCTGTAGTCATTCAAGGAGGTCGTGCATGTCGCGTCAAATCAGGTTGAGGAGCGTCGCCATCGGTGCGGCGCTCACCGTAAGTGCAGTCGTCGGCGTCACCGGTTCGCTGGCCGCCACCAATGATCCGCAGGCACGTGCCGGTGGCGGAGCCGCATGGTCCTATGAGGGGGCAACCGGCCCCGCAAATTGGGGTAGCCTCGATCCGTCGTACGCGGCGTGCGTCGATGGCAGTGTGCAGTCGCCAATCGATATCGTCGGCGCCACCAGCAAGGCGATCGCGAACCCGAAGGTCGCGTACGAGAACAGCGAGGTGATCGTCGAGAACAACGGGCACACCGTGCAGGCCAACGCGCTGTCGGGTAGCAGCATCACTGTCGGTGGTGTGAAGTCGGAGTTGCTCCAGATGCACTTCCACGCGCCGGCGGAGAACATGATCGCCGGTCTGCGCGCTCCCGTGGACGTTCATTTCGTCCATCGGGCCGCAGACGGCAAGCTGACCGTGATCGGCGTGATGCTGAAGGTTGGCAGCCAGCCCAACGCCGGCTGGCAGCCGATGGTCCGCGTGCTCCGGCTGCAGAACATCAGCACCGCGAGCGAGGCCAGCGAGGTCACGACCACGTTCGACTGGGCGGCGATGCTGCCGAAGGACCGGCGCAGCTTCCGCTTCGCCGGCAGCCTGACGACGCCCGGGTGCACGGAGGGTGTGTCGTGGATCGTGATGAAGCAGCCGGTGCTGCTGAGCGCGGCCCAGATCGCTGCCTTCAAGGGAGCCTACGACAACAACGCGCGCCCCGTGCAGCCGATCAACGGACGGCCGATCACATCGGATTCCAGTCGCTGATACTCCACGCGGATTTCGGCGGTGGCGGGCTGGCGGCGGATCTCCGCCCCGTCCGCCACCGTCACCGCTAGGATGCGCGCATGGGCAGTCTCTCCCCTTGGCACATCGCGCTCGTCGTCGTCGTCGGCTTCCTGATCTTCGGGGTCGGCGGCAGCAAGAAGTTGTTCCGCAAGGGCGCCAATCGCGTCAAGGACACCGGCTCCGGCATCAAGGGCGCGGCGCAGGAACTGCAGACGAGCATGGGCGAAGAGGCCAACACCGATTCCGCGATCTACCAGGCGACGGTGGCCGGCAAGGAGAAGGCCGCTGCGGTCGGGACGAGTGCGCTCGACGCCGCCAAGGAGGCGCGTGAGAGCGTCGCCTCGCTCGCCGACGACGCCAAGTCCTCAGCCGGCGGCTCCGAGCCGCAGACCGCTGTCGGTCGCGCCACGCGCGCCGTCACCGAGTCCGCACGCGACATCCGCGAGGGCGTCACGAACGAGGAGCACGAGCCGCAGTCGACGCTCGGCAAGGCCGCCAAGAGCGCCGGCGACGCCGCCAAGTCCCGCGTCGACATGCTCGG
>CAJCBN010000088.1 GCA_903960645.1 uncultured Actinomycetes bacterium
CTCGCTGGCATCGTCGCCGACGCCGCCAGCCCCCGGACGGCTTGGTGGCTGGCTGTCGGTGGTGGAGTCTTCGCGGTCCTGACCGTGGTCATTCGCCATCGCGGCCTGCACGCCGAGGTCGCCACCGCGGAGGAATCCACCTAGTCCGTCGCGAACCAACGTGCGATGAGCAGTCATATGAGCGCTACCGAACCCACGCTCCTGACGCTGCAGGAGGCCGCCGACATCGTCGGCTGCCACTACCAGACGCTCTACCGCCGCGTCCGCAAGGGCGAGGTCCCCGCGCTCGTGGCGGGCGGCTCGTACCGCATCAGTCGCGCCGACCTCGACGTGTGGCTGCACGAGCGCGACGCCACCGCCGGCGCGGTCCCGCAACGCGCCGAGCGCGACTGGCCCCGCCAGTCCGATGCCCTGATCGCGTCGCTGATCACCGGCGACGCCCACACGGCCCGCCAGCAGATCGACCGCCTGGTCGGCGGCGGCGCGACGGTGGCCGAGCTCTGCGATGTCCTGTTCGCCCCCGTGCTCTACCGGATCGGCGAGCTCTGGCACATGCAGGAGCTCTCGATCGCCGATGAGCACCGCGCCTCCCGCATCATCGAGGGCCTGCTCGAGCGGGCCAGCAGCGCGCGACCCAAGCCCGGGCCGCGCGTTGGCACCGCCGTCGTGGCCACCGCGGTCGGCGACCGCCACTCCCTGGCCGCGCAGATGGTGGCCGCCGGTCTGCAGGCGGAAGGCTTCCGCGTCAACTATCTGGGCGCCGAGCTCCCCGTCGCGGAGATCCTCACGATGGCCCAGCGTGAGCACGCCGATCTGGTCGCCCTGTCCTGCTGCGTGGCGGAGCGCGAAGGCATCTCGGAGGCCGTGCGCACCCTCGCCGACGCGGGGTTCCCCGTCATGGTCGGCGGCAGCGGCATTGGTCGGGCCGAGGCGCTGGAGCTCGGCGCGACCCGCTACGGCGGGTCGATCGCGGACGCCCAGACGTTCGCCCGCGAGCTCGTCCGCAACAAACCGCGCTGAGCCTCGTCAGTCGTCGGAAGAGCGACCGCGATGGATCCGGTCGGCCGTCTCCTCGCGCTGGGTCAGATGCGTCTGACCCGTCGGCGTCGCCGTCGCCAGCGCGCGCCGCATGAAGGCCTCCTGCGTGAACAGGGGCGCCGTCCCCGGCGCCGGGCGCAGGCGCCGCCAGGTGCCAGCGGCATCCAGTTCCCATGAGCCGCCGGTGTCCGTCAGTTCGAGCTCCAACGCCTCGCTGAGACGCTCGAGCAGGGCCGGATCGCGCACCGGGGTGATCACCTCGATGCGGTTGTCGAGGTTGCGCGGCATCATGTCGGCGCTGCCGATGAACACCGCCGTCTCGACATCCGTCTCGAAGCGAAACACACGGGAATGTTCCAGAAAACGACCGAGCAGCGAGATGACGCGGATGTTCGCCGACATGCCAGCAACGCCCGGGCGCAGGCAGCAGATGCCGCGGACGATCAGCTCGACCCGGACGCCAGCCTGCGACGCGGCGTAGAGCTCTTCGATCAGCTCCGGGTCCACGAGCGAGTTCATCTTCATCGTGATCCGGGCCGGCGCCGCCGGCGTGTGCTCCCGGACGCAACGCCGGATCTCCTCGATCGCCTGCCCGCGCAGATGCATCGGCGCCACCCAGATGGCGTCGAATCCCTGGGGACGCGCGAAACCGGTCAGCTGGTTGAAGAGGTCGGCGACGTCGGCTGTGATCTCCTCGTCGCACGTGAACAGCCCGTAGTCGGTGTAGGCGCGCGCCGTAGCCGGGTGGTAGTTGCCGGTGCCGATGTGCACGTAGCGGCGGGTGCGGCCACCCTCGCGGCGCACCACGAGCGCCAGCTTGCAGTGCGTCTTGAGCCCGACGCGGCCGTGGACGACGTGCACGCCGGCTCGCTCGAGGGCGCGGGCCCAACGAATGTTGCGCTCCTCGTCGAAGCGCGCGGTCACCTCCACCAGCGCCACGGCCTGCTTGCCCTGCTCGGCGGCGATCGCCAAGGCCGGCACGATCGGAGCATCACCGCTGGTGCGGTAGATCGTGTGCTTGATCGCCAGCACCTCAGGGTCGGCGACGGCCTGCTCGATGAAGCGCTCCACCGAGGCGGTGAAGGATTCGTACGGGTGGTGGACGAGGATATCCCCGCGGCGGATCTCCGCGAACATGTCCACGGCCGTGTCGTCGGCGGTGACGAGGCGCTCCGGCACCTGGGGCTGCCACGGTGAGAAGCGCAGGTCGGGGCGGGGGACCCGCGTCAG
>CAJCBN010000089.1 GCA_903960645.1 uncultured Actinomycetes bacterium
CCGACCAGTTGAAGACGCGCCGCAACATCGTCGCACTGCCCCACGCGACCACGGTGACGACCACCACGGTGAGCAGGTTGGGGAGCAACAGCTCCTGCCACGGCTTCCCGTCTACGCCCTGCGAGAGCGCCCGAACGATCGCGCGGATCAACATGCCGTAGGCGACCAGCACGGCGATCGCCTTCGGGTACAGCGGCCACGGTCCGAGGGCGATTCGACCCAGGCTGGCGACGAACCCTCCTGCGGCGACGCGCTCCTCCGGCATTACTCCTCCGCGGCGGGCTCGCCGGCGGTGGGCATGAGCCGGAGGTACTCGAGCACGGCCGCGGTGCGCAGGTCGGTGCCGGGCTGCGGGTTCGGCACGAGCACCCGATACGCGAGCGAGAGCTCGCGCCGTACCGAGACGTGCGCAAGGTGCAGGCGCTCGGCGATGCCGACTGCGTCGTAGCCCGAAGCGGCCAGTGCCATGACCTCGCGCTGGCGCGGGGTCAGGCGAGCGAGCACCTCGGCGGCCGGCTGGGCGGAGGGAGCGGCGTCGATGCGCTCGATCCCGCCAACGGCGGCCTCCAGCACCTCCACGAGCTGGGCAATGCCGACATCGCTGCCCTTCTGCAGGAACGACCAGCCGTGACGCTCACGCGGCGGCACGGCGTCGGCGACGTTCGGCACCCGGTACTGCGAGAAGATCACGATCGGAAGCTCCCGGCGCGTGGCGCGGAGGGCAAGTCCCACCTCGATACCGCTCGGCTGCCCCTGCCCGAGCGCCAGGTCGATCAGCGCGACATCGATGCCGAGGCCAGCGCCGTCGATGACCTCGCGTGGCGACCCGAACGCCTCGACCGCGGCGATGCGCCGGTGCGTCCGGAGCTGGGTCGCGAGCATGTCACGGAGCATCGGATCGTCTTCCACGTACAGGACGCGGAGGGCGCCGACCTTCGCGGGTGCGGAGGAAGCTGGCATCTCGACGGAGAGTCTGCCATCTCGCCGCGCGTCATGCCCGAAGAAAGCGGTGACACACGACAGAGTTGCTACAGCTGTAGCAACGCCGAATCAGCCCTTCGGCGTCTGCGGTGCGTTCGCAAACATCCCCTTGTACAGACTCTCGCCCCCGTCCAGCACGAGCGTCTCGCCCGTGATGTAGCTGCCCTCGTCCGACAGCAGGAAGCGTGCGCTGTTGGTGATGTCCTCGAGGCTGGCGAAGCGGCGCAACGGGATGTTTTCCGTCATCGCGGCGCGGATCTCCTCGGTTGGGAAGAGGTTGGCCGAGGCGGCCTCCGTCTCCGTCGGTCCCGGCGCGAGGCAGTTGACGCGGATGCCCATCGGCGCCCACTCGACGGCGAGCGTCTTGGTGAGGTTCCAGACGCCGGCCTTGGCGGCGGCGGAGTGCGCGGTGCCGGGGTTGCCGGTCCAGGCGTAGGTGGCGATGATGTTGAGGATCGAGCCGGTGTCCTTGGCCGCGTTCGGGAAGCCGAGGCCGAAGGCGCGTGAGCAGTAGAACGTGCCGTTGAGGACGATGTCGATGACGGCACGCCAGCCGTTGGGCGACATGTCGATCGCGTTGGCGACGAAGTTGCCGGCCGCATTGTTGACGAGCGTATCGGGGGCGCCGAAGGCCGCGGTGGCGCCGGCGAAGAAGGTGTCGATCTGCGCGGGGTCGCGGACGTCGCACGGGAAGTGCGCGCACGTGCCGCCGGCGGCCTTGACCAGCTCGACGGTCTCCTCGAGCGGCTCGGGGCGGCGACCGCAGATGGCGATCTGGGCGCCGCGCGAGCCGAGGTCGATGGCCATCGCGCGACCCATGCCGCTGCCGCCACCGGTGATTGCCACTACACGTCCGTCGATTCCGGTGCTCATGCGTCGTCCTCCATCGTTTCGGCGGCGGGGCCGCTCAGGGGCACAAGGTACTGCTCCACCACGTCGTCCGCGAAGGCTCGCGCCGCACCCATGGCGCCCTCGACGTTCTCGCGGAAGCGATCGGGCGCACCCTCGCGGGCGAGGATGCGGATCGCACCCCAGAGCTGCTCGGCGAGCGGCTCGAGCGGATCGAGCTCCCCGCCGGTCAGGTGGGCGGAGACCTGGCCGGCCGTCTCCTTGAGCAGGTCGAAGCGATCGCCGATCAGGCCGGCGGCCGCGGCGAGAGCGTCGAGGTAGCCGGGCTCGGCGATGCGCACCCCCTGCACAAGCGGCTGCAACTCCTCCAGCGCCTGGTACATGGCGTGCGTGGCGAGGACGGCATCGTCTTCGCCGAGCTCGCCCGCCAGGCGCCACGCGGCGGCCAGTGCGGGCAGGGCAGCGTCGATCGCCAGCGCGGCGGCGGTCTCCTCGGCCGCCTCGCAGATCGCGGCGAGCTCGACGACCTGGCGAATTGCCGCCCGCTCCTCGAGTGGCGCGCCCGCCTCGTCGATGATGATCCAGCCGAGCGCCTCGCCCCGAGGGACGGCGCAGATGAACACCGCGCCGCGGCGCAGGTCGCGGGCGGGCACGACGGCCGTCGGCGGCACGCCGAGGCGCTCCTCGATGTGGGCTGCGGCAGCCTCGATCGCGAAGGGTTCCATGCCGCGAGAGTAACCGGAAACACCCTTCTCCCGGGCAGGCGGCGGTCCCGGGGACGGGTTGGGGTAGGATTGAGCACATGGCACAGACCTCTGAGCAGCAGGCACCCACCAGCACCATCTCCGACGCCGTCGTGGAGTGGCGCCGGGAGACCTTGGAGCGCGCCGGACTCGTCACGGAGCGCGCTGAGCGCATCGCCGCGTCCGACGCGGATCTGCATGAGGCCGTGCGCCTCCTCGAGCAGGGCTGCGCGCCCGAGCTGCTCGAGCGGATCCTGCTCTAAGCGCACCCGGAATGCAGCAAGGGGCGCCGCCCACAGGCGACGCCCCTCCCGCAACACTGCTTACGCGGCCGCTGCCTTCTTCGGCTTGAGGATCACCACGTCGTAGATCACCGCGGCGATGATGCCGCCGACAATGGGGCCGATGATGTAAAGCCAGCCGTTCGACCAGTTGCCCGAGACGAGCGCGGGACCGAACCAGCGTGCCGGGTTCATGGCACCGCCAGTCGTCGGTCCGCCCATCAAGATATCGAAGAAGATCACGAAGCCGATCGGGAGTCCCGCCACAATCTTGAAGGCACCGCGCCCGTCGACGGCGACGGCGAAGACCGTGAAGACGAGGAAGAACGTCAGGATGCCCTCGAGCAAGAGCCCCTGGCCCGTCGTGTGCCCGGCGGCCAGCGACGGGGTGCCGAGACCGGTCTTGTCCTTGATCACGGTGTCGTAGAGCACGCTCAGCGCGAGCGCGGCGACCGTGGCGCCGACGAGCTGGACAACCACGTACGCAGCCCATTCGACGGGCTTCAGCCTACGCGTCACGAGCAGGGCGGTTGAGACGGCCGGGTTGAAGTGACCCCCGGAGACGTGGCCGACGGCGGTGACCATCACGGCGATGACGAAGCCGTGGGCGGCGGCGATCCCGACGAGCGCTCCGCCGGTCGGGTCCCACTGCGCCATCGTCATGATCGAGCCTGCTCCGATGAAGATCAGGGCGAAGGTGCCCACGAACTCCGCCAGCAGGCGTGCAGGTGCGTTTTCCACCAGATATGCCTCCTGCGGGAACCGTTTCCCGCGTCGTTTACGCCCCCGGATTTCGCGTGTGTTTGTCATTTCCCTGCTCCTGCAGCGAAGATGCACCACGTGCTCGCCTTCACCCACGACCGCTGGACGTTTCCCCTGCCGCCGACGAATCGGTTTCCTCAAGAGAAGTACCGGTTGGTACGCGAGCGGGTGGAGCGGGTGCCGGGGATCAAGGTGCGCGAGGCAGCGCCGATCACGTGGGCCGACGCGCTGCTGGTGCACGAGGCGGAGTGGATCCGCCGCATCCGCCATGGCCTGCTGACGCGGCGCGAGGAGGCGGCGCTGGGCCTGACGTGGTCACCAGAGCTGGCCGAGCGCACGCTGCACGCCACAGGCTCAACGGTCGCGGCAGCGCAGGCGGCGCTCGAAGACGGCGTGGCGGCGGCCCTCGGCGGGGGCACCCACCATGCGCACCGCGCGGTCGGGCGCGGCTACTGCCTCGTCAACGACGTCGCCGTCGCCATTCGCCTTATGCGTTCATCCCAATTAATCGGTAAATGCCTAATCCTTGACCTGGACGTGCACCAGGGCGACGGCAACGCCGACTGCTTCGCCACCGACCCCGACGTCGTCGTCGTATCGCTCCACGGCGCCCAGAACTACCCGTTCGTGCGCGTGTCCGGCGATATCGACGTCGACGTGCCCGACCGCACTGGCGACGACGGCTATCTCGCGCTGCTCGACGACACCCTCGCCCGCCTCGACGCACACGGCCCGTTCGCCTTCGCCTTTCTGCTCGCGGGCGCCGACCCGTGGGAGGGCGATCGCCTCGGCCGCCTCTCCCTCACCCTGCCGGGCCTCGAGGAGCGTGACCGCCGCGCGATCGGCTGGATCCGCGACCGCAACATTCCGCTGGTTGTCACCCTCGCCGGCGGCTACGGCGAGCCGATCGAGACAACGGCGGATATTCAGGCCCGTAGCGTGGCGCTGGCCGCCGAGCGTGGTTAGACGGCCGGCCCGCGCAGCTCGACGAAGTCGGCGCCAGGCTGAAACCCGAGTGCCGCATTGATCGCGCGCATCGGCTCGTTGTGCACGGCGTTCTCGGCGGACACCCACTTGGCGCCGCGGTCGATCGCCCAGCCGATGGCGGCGCGCTTGAGCGCGAGCGCGACACCCCGCCCGCGCCAGTCGCGCCGTACACCGGTGATCAGGTGCCCCACGACCCGCCCACGCTCCTGTACCACGACGCGCGAGACGCCCACCACCTCGTCACCGGCGGCCGCGATCAGCACGCCATCGAGCGGCTGCCCGGCAGCCTCGATATCGCGCGCGTGCCACTCCTCGAGCGTGCCGATGACGACCGGCTCAGGATCGGGCAGGTCGGCGTAGATCT
Source organism: uncultured Actinomycetes bacterium (assembly GCA_903960645.1). Taxonomy (GTDB): domain Bacteria; phylum Actinomycetota; class Thermoleophilia; order Gaiellales; family F1-60-MAGs149; genus F1-60-MAGs149. The sequence continues at coordinate 4,968 of CAJCBN010000089.1, forward strand.
CGCAGCACGCCGCGTACAAGGAGTCGAGCAATGCTGGCTCGGCCGCGATCGACGTGAGCCGCACGCCGTCGGGCATCGCCACCTCGGGCCGCGAGCTACCCGCCAGCGGCAATTCGACGCCAGCCATCCGGTCGTACTCGGCGAAGCCGCGCCGCTCGAGAAACGCGATGCCCTCCGGTCGAGCCGACGAGCACGGCACCTGCACGCCGGCCTTGCCGATCTCCCTCGCCCGCTGCTGCGTCCAGGCGAGGAGCGCCGAGCCGATGCCCTGTGCGCGCGCCGCCTCAGTTACGGCCAGCTCGACCCACGCATACGGCGTGTCGGGCGCGAGCATCCAGATCAACCCGCACGAGGCGTACCCGACGGGCTCACCGTCGAGCACCGCGATGCGCCGTTCGAGTCCCGGATCGAAGTCGAACGAGGCCAGCAGGAACGCGACGGCGCGCTCCCACTCGGGCTGCGTGGCGAAGGTGACGTCGGCAACCTGCTGAAGGAGCGCCGCGTCGCGCCCGGGGTCGACGAGCGCGAGGCCCGCCGGCGTCATCGCCCCTTGAAGTCGGGCGTCCGCTTCTCGGTGAAGGCGCGCAGGCCCTCCTTGGCGTCCTCGGTGGAGAAGAGGATCGAGAAGAGATCGG